>CAXBHA010000694.1:0-2026 GCA_963974955.1 uncultured Yeosuana sp.
TATTGCATAAATATCCTTTTTTATGGAAATTTCATAAAGTACATCATAGTGTAAAAGAAATGGGATTTGCTGCGCATTTAAGATACCATTGGATGGAGAACATTTTTTATAAACCATTAAAAACTTTTGGTGTTATGCTCATTGGGGGTTTTGAACCCAATCAGGCATACGTCATTCATTTTATAGCTATTGCAATTGGCCACTTAAACCATTCTAATATTAAAATAACTTGGGGACCACTTAAATATGTTTTTAATAATCCTGTGATGCATTTGTACCATCATGCCTATGTATTACCTCAAGGATCGTATGGCGTAAATTATGGGATTAGTTTAAGCCTTTGGGATTATATATTTAAAACAAACTACATCCCTGAAGATAGCGGTACTGTTGAGATTGGTTTTAAGGGTGATGATAAATTTCCACATGATTTCATAGGTCAAAACCTCTACGGTTTTAAAAAAGGGCAAAAGTAATAGGGAAAGTATTTTTAATTTAATCTTAGCCCATAAGGAGAAAGGTCATGACCTACCTCATTACAAAGCATATTATTTATTAAAGAAACGAGGCTTCCTGAAAAGTATAGCACTACGTCACATTGAGCCTGTCTAAATGTTTTAATGTACTGATAATCAATATAGTTTTCGACAAGCTCAACCTTACAAATAAACTACAAACGACTTTTAAAAACCCTATTTTTTTTATATCTACCCTATTTGAAAACATTTCTATTAACTCCAGAATGATATCTGATTTTCTATATCAAAAAAAGCCTTTAATTGAGGAGCATATACGTTGCTATTCCGGCCAGATATCCTAAAATGGCTAATAAAGTAATCTTTTTCATATACCAGATAAAATCAATTTTAAAAATGCCCATAATGGCAACTCCAGCAGCAGATCCTATAATTAAAATACTTCCTCCGGTTCCGGCAGCATAGGCCAATAATTCCCAAAAAGCACTATCAACAGGGTACACTTTCAATGAATACATGCCCATGGCTCCTGCAACCATAGGAACATTATCTATAACCGATGATAAACCACCTATTAAAGTGTTTATAATATAAATACTATCAAAAGTTTTGTCTAAAACAGTTGCCAATTGCAACAGATATCCACCAGATTGTAAAGCAGCTACCGCCATTAATATTCCTAGGAAAAACAAGATACTTGGCGTATCAATACGCTGTAAAATATTAATTATTGAAAGCGAATGTTTATAGGTTTCAACCTTATTGCGGTGTAAAATTTCAGTAAGAATCCACATAATACTCAACCCAAATAGAATGCCCATAAATGGTGGTAAATGGGTGATACTTTTAAATATAGGCACAAATAGTAAGGCGCCAATACCAACACTAAAAATAAGTCTCTTCTCAAATTTACTGACAAGGTGTTTTTTTTTATGATGCTCTCCTTCTGAAATGGCAATTGATGCAATATTTCCTTTTAATTTAAAACTTAAAAAAAGTAAAGGCACAATTAAATTTACCATACTAGGCACCAATATTTGAAAAATAATATTACTAGCAGTTATTTGACCGCCAATCCATAACATAATAGTTGTAACATCACCAATAGGAGACCACGCACCGCCTGCATTGGCAGCTATGATTATCATACCTGCAAAAATCCATAAGTCATTTTTATCCTTTATTATTTTTTTTAAAAGGGCAGACATTACAATTGCAGTGGTTAAATTATCTAATGCTGCTGAAAGAAAAAATGTTATAAAACATAGTACCCAAATAAGTTTGACCCTGCTTGTGATTTTAATTTTATCCGTTATTATTGAAAATCCTTCGTGTGCATCAATGAGTTCAACAATTGTCATAGCGCCCAAAAGAAAAAATAAAATTTCTGAAATATCACCAATATGTTCTAATAATGATTCAGATATAAAATTTAAAGCCTCTGTGTCTGCCATACTTGAAAAAAATGTACTTCTTCCTAAAACAAGTAGTACCCACAATATTACACCAGTTAAAAGTGCTGATGCTGTTTTGTTAATTTTAATTTGGTG
>CAXBHA010000695.1:0-2024 GCA_963974955.1 uncultured Yeosuana sp.
CAACCAACATCAAGGCATAAAATATCCCAATGATTAATATGGCAACTGTTAAGACTGTTTCATATTTGTACCCAACCAATCCTTCAAAATTCATGGCTAAAATTTCAAATATTATATTAGCTGAAATACCAAGAATACCCATTAAAGAATTCCATTGCCCAAATGATATTCCTATGATTATTAAAATAGCTAAGATTTTCCCTCCCTTAATATGCTTTTTAAAACCATATAGCGCCGTCTCACCAGAAATTAAGGCATAATTGCCATATGCAAACATCAGGATTCCCGAAAACAAACAACTTAATAACAATACCCATAATAATTGCATCCCATACGTACTACCAGCTACAATCATAGACGTTACACTGCCCGTACCGATCGTGTACCCAATAGCGAAAATACCTGGACCAAATCCTAAAACGACCGCAATGATTTTTTTTAAAAAAGACATTTTTATTTTGGTTACAGCCATGATAGGATTGATTTATTGATTTTTATTTCCAGTTAGTATGATAAAATTGTCCTGAAGCATCATCGATACGCTGATAGGTGTGTGCTCCAAAATAATCGCGTTGCGCTTGTATTAAATTTGCTGAAGAATTAGCCGTTGCACAGCCATTTAAAAAATTTACCGATTCGCTTAAACATGGAATTGGCAATTCGGCTAAAATGCCTTCTGAAACAACTTTGGTGGCAAAAGGTTTTAAACTGTTTATTTCTTTAATGATTTTTGGGCTAGTTAAAATGTTATCGGTTTCTTTTAAAACAGAAACCAAATCAATCATCAAATCAGATTTTATAATGCATCCATTGGTCCAGATTCTGGCAAGTTCACTTAAATTTAAGTCCCAATCATAAGTTTTTCCAGCATCAGATATTAATTTAAACCCTTGATATTGATTCATGAGTCTTGCAAATTGATATGCTTTTAGAATTTCATCTGAAGATACATTTGCATTTTGTTTTTTATTTGGATTAAAATTATTGCTAGCTGCTACTCTATCTTCTTTAAAAAAAGACATATAGCGCGCAAAAAGCGCCGAAGCGATCAAAGTGCTTGGAATACCTAATTCGGCAGTGGCGATAGTGGTCCAGTTTCCAGTGCCTTTATTTCCAGCTTTATCCATTATGTTATTAACCAGCCAATCATTACCTTCTTTTTTTCTAAGAATATCAATGGTTATTTCCAACAGATAACTCTTCGCTTTTGGTTTCCAAGATTCTAAAATATCTGCAATGTTATCTGGATTGTTTCCCTTCGATTGTAGAATACTAAACACTTCTGCCAACAATTGCATTTCAACATATTCAATGCCATTATGAACCATTTTTACAAAATGGCCACTACCATCTTTTCCTATATATGTACAACACGGCAACTTGTTGTTGTCTTTAGCTGCAATACCTTCTAAAAAAGGCTGTATTTCTTTATAGGCATCCAAGTTGCCTCCGGGCATAATTGAAGGCCCTTTTAAAGCACCTTCTTCACCACCGGAAACACCTGAACCTATAAAATGAATATGTCTTGATTTTAAATAATCGCAACGTTCCTTCGTGTTTTTGTAATTGGAATTGCCCCCATCAATTAAAATATCGCCTTCAGATAAAAAAGGCAAAAGGTCTTCAATAACGCTATCAATTATTTTACCCGCATTAACCATCAACATTATTTTTCTGGGTGTTTCTAAGGAATTCACAAAGTTTTGAATAGTATCAAACGGAAGTGACGTTGATAATTCTTGGTGACTATTTTTAAAATTGATGGCTACGTTTTCCTCAACAACATCTACATGTCTGTTAAACATGGAAATTTTAAACCCTTTTGAAGCTAAATTCCGAGCTAAACTTTTTCCCATAACTCCCAATCCAAATAATCCAAATTCCGATTTTTCCACAAGTTTATTTTTCAATGTTTTTACAATTTCTGTTGGACTTAAATTAATATCTATTTCTATACTTTCTATAGGTTCTTCTAAAGTTTCAAATTGCGACTCCAATAATTTTGAAGACATAAAATGATTTGA
>CAXBHA010000696.1:0-2022 GCA_963974955.1 uncultured Yeosuana sp.
TAGCAGGAAACATTATCGTTAGACAAAGAGGAAATACACATCACCCAGGTGAAAACGTGTATTCTTCAAAAGATCATACATTACACGCTTATGTTGATGGCGTTGTAAAATTTACAAAGAAAAAAGATAATAAGTCTTATGTTTCAATTGAGCCTTTTGAGGTTTAAGGAATAGTTTTTCTTTTTAAAATATTAAAGCCCTTTCTGTTTCCACAGAAAGGGCTTTTGTTTTTGTCAGTTTTGGAAATAGCTATCTATTCCAATCTAAGAAGATTAATACATCATTAATACATTTATCTAATTCGTTTTTTACGTCTTGTTCCCAAAACCTAAAAACGGTATAGTCCATGTCTTCAAGTAGCTGGTTTACTTCTTCATCACGTTGCATATTACGTTCTATTTTTGGAACCCAAAAGCCACGGTTGCTTTTTATCTTATTTCTACGTTCGTCCCAATTGTAACCATGCCAAAACTCGCCATCAATAAAAATGGCCAATTTGTATTTTTGAATGGAAACATCGGGTTTACCGGGAAGTTTTTTGGAATTAATACGATAGCGAACCCCTTTGTTCCACAACGCTTTTCTGAACAATAGTTCTGGCTTGGTGTTTTTGCCACGGATTTTGCTCATGATTTTTGAACGTTTTTTGGTGGTATAAAAACCCGATTCCTCGTTAAAACGGGGGACTTTTATTTTGTTATCTTCGTAGGACATAATGGTTCTACCAAATTATAAATAAAAAATGGGGCAATCAAAAAACAACAATGTGGATTTTATTTCTGATGAGCATTTGCTTGAAAGTATTAAAAATACCGTGATTTATATTGTAAATTTGTTTTCCAGATTTTTCTATAAGTAAGAATGACTAAAAAAGAAGAACAAAAAATAAGCCAAGGAATCAAGAAAGTTGTTTCTGAATTAATGGATAGCGTAATGAATAAGGTTCTTGTAACCGACCCATTTATTAAAGAAAAACACCATTCAAGCAAACCTCTTTATGCTGCCCTTGTGCCAGATGAGATTTTCAAAGGATCACACTTTGAGAGGCGTTTTGTAACTCCTTTTGGTGGTGTTTGGGAAAAACTTGCTCAAGTAGTAGCCAATGATTACCACGGGAACTGTTCAATGGGACACGTTATAAATGGAGAAGTTGGAAGCGAGCGTTTAAGACGTATTCAAGAAGTGCTTAACAAACTTGAACATAAGAAAAAAGGAGAAAAAAAAGTAAAACCTAATTGGGAAGAAGAGCTTAAATATATTCTTGCTGGTGGAGGTAAGCCAATCCCAACAAGTGTAGTCTGTGATATTTTTATTGACAGTAAAAAGACAGGACAGAAATATGCCTTTGAATTAAAAGGGCCTTTACCTAATAGTGACCAAACCAAAGTAAGCAAAGAAAAAATGTTTAAACTATTAGCTATGAGTCCTCAAAAAGTTGATTTCTCTTATTATTCTTTACCATATAATCCTTATGGAAAGAAGGAAGATTATAATTGGGGTTTCGCAATGAGATGGTTTGATATGCACAATGATTCATCAGTTTTAATTGGCAATGAATTTTGGGAATTGATTGGTGGAAAAGAAACGTATAAGAATTTCATCAAGGAAATAAATAATTTAGGTTTGGAATATAGAGAAAGGATTTATAGAGAATTTTTAGGCATTGAGCCACCTGAAGGATATAAAGAAATTAAGCTTCAATAAAATATATTGTATGACAGAAAAGGATTTTACTTTTATTGATTTATTCGCTGGAATTGGAGGTTTTAAAATGGCTCTTACCAATAATGGTGGGAAATGTATAAACTTTAGTGAAATAAACAACGACGCAATAAATACATATTGCGAAAACCATTATGTACCGAAAGAAGATAATTTAGGAGACATAACCAAAGTTAAAGAGTTACCGAGTCACGACATTCTAACGGCAGGTGTGCCTTGTCAAAGTTGGTCCATAGCTGGAAAAAACCTAGGTTTTGATGATGATAGAGGACAATTATGGAACGACACCATTTATTTACT
>CAXBHA010000697.1:0-2019 GCA_963974955.1 uncultured Yeosuana sp.
CTAGATACGCCGCATGAAGCTTTTATACGAACTAATTACCCTAACAATTAATAAGACTAATAATTGATGTGAGTGATTTTCTTGAAAAGTATAGAGCTGTTAAAAAACAAGTTTTTAAACTAATAAAGGGCATTATTAAAGAAGGAAAACAAAAGCGCTTACTTCCTTAAGAAGTACGATTAAAAAAGGAATTTCTAGCTAAAAATAATGAACCCCCCAAAAGGTTATATCAAAAATAACCGAGAACAGTTAAAAAATAGGTTTTTTGTTGAAGGTGATCCAAAGGCTATTATTCGCTGCGAAAATTTTACAGTTTGCAATCTTTGATAAATACCATTTCCTTTTTTTTTAACAGTGATAATTATCTTAATATTGGTTTGGTTATCCTCTAACAAGTCTGGGATTAAAACTATTGTTTGGACAGATACCATGCAAACGACCTTTCTGATATTAGGAGCGGTAGTAACTATATATTACATAACTACGTCGCTGAATCTGTCTTTTAGTGATACCATTTATGAAGTTGTAAACCACAAGTGTTTTAAAATTTTTAATTGGGAAAATAAATCCGGCACTAATTTTTATAAGCAATTTTCATCTGGGATTTTAATTGCGATTGCCATGATTGGTTTAGACCAAAACATGATGCAAAAAACATTGACTTGTAAAAATTTGTGGGATGCACAAAAAAACACATTGGCCTACTCTTTAATATTGGCATTTACTCAATTTTTGTTTTTAGGTTTGGGTATATTGTTATATGTGTATGCCAATAACAATGGAATCTCTCTGGCTGTTGATGCTAGTAATTCGTTTATAAATACTGATGTGCTGTTTCCAAATTTAGCACTTAACTATTTAGGGCCAATGCTGGCATTGGTTTTTTAATAGGGATTATAGCAGCATCATTTTCAAGTGTTGATTCGGCGTTGACTGCCTTAACGACATCGTTTACTTACGGTTTTTTAGATATTTCACACAAAATAGCAGTGAAAAGAAGCGACTAAAAAACAGGGTGTTATTTGGTTTTTCAACAGTCATTTTTACCATTATAATGTTATTTTCACATAGCAAAGGCGATGTTATTTCATTAATATTTAAGGTGGCAGGTTATACCTATGGCCCTCTTCTCGGCCTTTATTTATTTGGAATGTTCTCCAAAATTAATGTAAAAGATAAATGGGTGCCGGTAATTTGTGTTTTAGCTCCTATTGCTACATATGCGTTAAGTTTATTTTTTATTAAGGGCTATAACTTTGTTTTTGGATTTATAAATATAGCAGTCAATGCTGTTCTTACCATAATTGGTTTAATACTGCTTAAAAGAAAATAAAGACAGTAATGTTATTATCAGAAACAAGCACTAGATATTAAATCTTAGAGCGTGGATAGCTTTAAAAAACATTAATTGACCTAAATATTAATCTTTTACTTTAAATACTTTTTCCAAAATAATATCTAATAAACACCATTTTGTAATGGATGATTGTAGCAAATTGGCTCCTACAAATGCCGTAAACCACAACCAGTTTATATTTATATAAATGGCAAGTAATAAGCTTATAAGTATAAATGAACCTACAATGGCTCTAAAGACTCTATTTTTATTTTTCATAATTGTTTATGTTTAATTTGATTTTTCTATGTTTAATGAAGCCACATGAATATGCGACAGTGTTTTTAGTTGGGCATTAAAATCTTTGATTGATTCAAATAATACATCCACGTTTTCTTTTTTTACAAAGGCATAAAACAAAATGGATTCCGTTTGGTTCATTTCAATTGAAAACCAATTGGATTCAACTGAATCTTCAGTACTATCTCTATACCCTATAACGTCTTTAAATGAGAATGTTTTTACGTCGGCTTTTTTTAAAAGGAGTACGATGTCTTTTTCAAATTCCTTGATTGCGGTAATAATAACTAGTTTCATCTGTTTATATTTATTTGTTTTTTATAGGTCATACTTCGACTGCGCTCAGCACAGGGATGGAATGCCCAAAATATCATATCGGTTGG
>CAXBHA010000698.1:0-2015 GCA_963974955.1 uncultured Yeosuana sp.
GAATACCACATTTCTAAGGCTCCTTTATAAGGGGCTATATCTTCTTTGTAAAATAGTAGGGGTTCTTTATCCGATTTTTCTATATATTGTTCTTCATCCCGAAATACTATTGATCCAATGCCCGTTAACCCTGGTTTTAAGTTTTTAATGGTATCCTGTATTTCCTGCGAATAAAAATTAAAATTCTTATAAGTGATCGGCCTTGGTCCAACCACACTCATATCCCCAAGTAGGATATTAACAAACTGAGGTAATTCATTTATCTTAGTCTTTCTCAAATATTTGCCAACTTTTAAGACCCTTGGATCGCCCACTGTTGTAATGTCCCCACCTGGCAAACTAGAACTATCCTGAAGCATGGTTGCGAATTTGATCAATCCAAAATGTCCCTTGTTCTTACCAACCCGTTGCTGCACATAAAAAACATTTCCCTCCCCGGAAAATCTAAGGATTACCATAATAGGGATTAAAATAGGGGTGATGAGCATAATAACTGAAATAGAAAATAATATGTCAAAAGCTCTTTTGATAATTTTATTCATTCTGTAAGATTATAATTTTAATAGAGAGTTTTCGGGAATCTTTACTTTATCAGAAATTTGAAAATTATTACCTAAATACGAATTCTTTCCAATTTCAGCACCACCAGTAATTATTACACCGGGCATTAGTACACTATTTTCCCGAATGATAGTGTCATGATGAAGACTTACATTAATGTTTAAAAAACAGAAATCTTCTACAATAATATCGGTAGTAAGTATTGAATTTTCCCCTATATAACAACCACGCCCAATTTTTATGGTTTCACTATCATAAATGGAAGCTCCAGGATGTACATAGGTAATAAAATTCAAGTGTCTATATTTTAATAATTGGTCTAATATCCTTTTGCGAACAACAGGACTACCAATGGCAAGTAAAACATCACTTTCCTTTTTCAGACCTGTTAAAAATTCATTTCTACCTACTATTGGGATACCGTTAACCACACCCTCAAAATTATCAATAAATCCTATAAATGAATATTGCTTTAAGAAACCAGAAGATTTTAAGGTAGCCAAGATTTCTTTACCCAAACCGCTTGCCCCAATAATGTATAATTCTTTATCCAACATGCTACATATAGTATTTTTTAAAACCACTTAAACCCCACGACAAGGTATAATAAGTTGACTTCACAAAGTTTAATTTTTCATAACTGTAGAGGAAAACCCAATGTTTTCCAATCAATTTTAGTTTGTTGCTCGTTGCGGATGCTCCATGTTGTCTATAATATGCAGTTTCAATATCTAATGGATAGGATTTAAAACCTTTTTTTAGAATACTTAGCCATAATGCATAATCCTGTTTTCGTCTTAAATCTGGCATGTACATTTTTCCAATAATTTCTTGGTTATACATTGCCGTAAGACAGCTTATTTCTGTTCTCTTTAGAAGCATTTCGTAAGTGACCGGATTTTTGCTAACGTGATAAGTATTTTTGATTACGGCATCCATTGCATCAATAAACCCATATGAGGTGTGGGAAAAAGCATATTGATTTTTTTGCATAAACGCCACCTGAATTTGTAATTTTTCCTTTATCCAAATATCATCACTATCTAAAAACGCAATGTATTTTCCTTGGGCTAATTTTGTGGCAACGTTTCTTGCTGGCCCAGAACCTTGATTTTTAGTTAAAAAGTGAGGCTTTATTCTCTTGTCTTTTTTAGATAGTGATTGTAACAATTCTATAGATCCATCAGTGGAAAGGTCATCGACAAGAACCCATTCCCAATTGGCATAGGTCTGGCCAATCACAGATGCTGCTGTTTTTTGTAGAAACGGTTTTGTATTGTAAACTGGTGTTATAATGGATACTAAACTATTCACCTGAAGCTATTTTTAATTAATAATAATTTTGTATTCGTTAATTACCTAGATTTTGATGCAAAACCTCCCAAGCTTTGTTAGCGCTATACTTTTGAGCCATATGAGCTGCGCCCTGTTTTAATGAATCTATAAGCGTAGTA
>CAXBHA010000699.1:0-2013 GCA_963974955.1 uncultured Yeosuana sp.
ATTCTGAATGACAAAAATGGTATTATGAATGAATACGGACATTCAATTATATTTTGATAAAATTAATTCAAATATCTTACTAATTATTAAATGTGATGTGCATAATTCAGACCAAAATATACCAAATTTACCAAAATCAATTTGCCTTTCTGTTATACTAGAAAATTAATCTGTTTTGGCCATTATTATCTTCGTTCTCCATTTCTAATCCTTACCTGAGTTTCAACAGCACTCATGTAAATGAACCATCA
This sequence comes from uncultured Yeosuana sp., assembly GCA_963974955.1. Classification (GTDB taxonomy): domain Bacteria; phylum Bacteroidota; class Bacteroidia; order Flavobacteriales; family Flavobacteriaceae; genus Yeosuana. The sequence goes on from CAXBHA010000699.1 coordinate 252, forward strand.
CCCCTTTTAGCTGTTTGCGCATGACTCCTTATCGTAACTATGATTTTATCTATATCTTCCTTATTACAAACAATTTCTATATTGATTACTTTATTATGTAAAAACGGGAATTTTCAAACTAGGATAACTAGTATCAGTATCTGAATAATTTCCAACACCTTCTCCTTCAAAAACTGTAAAACAACAAAAACTGTTCTTTTTTGAGGCTTTCAGCTATATGGTTAAGTTTTCTTTCTAATAAATACATTTATTTCTTTCATTTTTGTTTCTATTATTTTATAATTACCGCTTTATTGTCTCCGTAATTTACACTAGGAAGCCTAATAATGATGTTGTTAATGGATAAGTGAATTGGGCTTCTATATTCTGTGGTGATTGCCCCATCCATTCGGCAAAGACACTTTGTTGGTTTTCATCAATATTAGGTATGGTATTAATAGGTAATGGGTTTCGTTCCATTAAAGAGGTTTCCCGGTTAAAAGGTGCTATAGCGATACCTCCAACAATAAAAGCAAAGAGTATTATACATGGTATTAACTTATTCTCTAAAAAATATTGTATGATTTTATTTAACATAAATTTTGACAATGAAACCTTTTTATTAAAATACCAAATATAAAAATCTATCCTAAAGGTATAAAACCATTGGGCAATACGGAAGACTATTGTTTAAAAAATCAAATTAAATACGTCTCGTCAAGCTTGTAGATCTGTTTTATGACAAGAAAAGGTTTATAACTTTTATATAATGTTGCACTTTCATCAAAACCTTCAAAAAGATTAATGTAAGCAAGCACAAAAGATGCTACAAACTGTTGCTGTTGAAACGTAAATTTGTCAATATATATATTCAACCCATCTTGACATTGAGCATTTATCTGTTTTTTGGAGCAACAATTATTTTTGATATCAGAATGACATGAAACTGTGTCTTCTATATCCATACCACAGGGTTTTGCTTTATGGAAAATTGCTGTATTAATTAACATATCACCACAATAGTGCATATCAACGGTAAATGACATCGTAGAATAAAGGACTACAAAGACCATTATAAGTGTTGCTAATTTATGGAATACTTGTTTCATAATTTAGACTAAATTAAAAAAATATAAACCAATAACATTCCTTTTAACAGAATTTTATATAGTCCCTTGCTGTCTTTTGCAATTAGAATAAAATATCTAACCCCGATACATATTATATTTCAAAATTAAATCACCACTTACCTTATAACCTTATAACCAATAATAAAATTGAAAATCAAGCCCCCTTTAGACACAAAAAAATCGAATCCAATGAATGTGGTTTTGCAACAGTTTTAGCTCGTTATTCTGTATTATCTCTTTAACTCATAATAGTAAAAGGCAGGTAATAAAATCAATAAAATAATGGGCTGAATTAAAAATCGTCGCATACTGAAAAACAAATAATAATCCTCTTGTTTTGGGTTCACGACAAAGTATAAATAGATTAAAATTAATACCACAAATGAGATAGCATAAATTAATGTGGAGAATTTTACAATACTTTTATCTTTAAAAACCACATATAAAATAGCTAACGAAATAACTGTGTTTAAGACATACCGCAACGTTGTAAAGGCAGTCAACTTAAGCAATTCTCGCCTTGGATTATCAATGTATAGATAATCGTTTTGAAAAAATGTTAAATATGGGTCATAGAATAATTGGTTTTCAAAAACCCTAATTAAAACCAGTAATCCAAACAAAACAAAAAGCCAGATATATGTGGTTTTATT
>CAXBHA010000700.1:0-2008 GCA_963974955.1 uncultured Yeosuana sp.
TTGGAGAGGATTATAAATTTTGGACTTCCTCTAAGGGCATGTCCAAACCTATGAGATTTAATGTACCTTACTTGGATATCGCAATGTTCAATAATTTGAAAGAAGCTCAAGAAAAATCTGGTTCTTTTTATACTGATATTCTAACTAAAGAAGAACATAATCAATGGCATAACCATTTGCTCAAACATGGTGGATCTAATGTGTTTTCAAAAGAGGAAAATGAGTTCATATTGAGCAGAGGAATGGCTCGGTCTATTTCCATCAATCCCAATATCATATTGATTCTTGCAAACTTTGCATCAATTCCTTATTCAAACGATGAAAACAAAATAATAGAACGTTTTGGACAGGTTTTCGATCAATCTTACACACGTTTCCTCGACCTTCAAAAAGCCGAAAAACAAGCTAAAGAAGCACAGATAGAAGCTTCGTTGGAACGGGTAAGAAGCAGAACAATGGCCATGCAGAATTCTGATGAGCTTGCAGAAACCTCTGTGGTGGTTTTCAAACAACTGATGCATCTTGGAATAGAACCCAACCGCCTTTATATTGGTATTATAAAAGATGCAAATGGTACAGCAGAATTCTGGATTACAGATGAAGACGGAACCAAGATTAGTACTGGTTTTTCTGGTAACCTTAATGAAAATGTCTCCTTTGCCAAAATACTTATAGGATGGAAAAAGAAAAAAAAATCCATAACAATTGATATACAAGGGAATGAGCTGCGTGATTATTTTAAATATCTTACCGAAATAAATGTTCCCTTCAAAGGAGGTCTATCACAAAAACGACGAATCCAAAATATCTCTTATTTTTCTCAAGGGTTTATTGGCATGGCCTCACCCGATGAACAACCTGAAGAAACAACCATGTTGCTGGAACGCTTTGCTGCCGTATTTAATTTAACTTATACCCGTTTTAACGACTTAAAAATAGCTGAAGCGCATGCTTTACAAGCGGAAGAAGATTTAATAAAACTGCAAACAGAAAAGAAAAGAGCCGAAGAGGCATTGACCGAATTAAAAGCAACGCAATCTCAACTAATACAATCTGAAAAAATGGCGAGTTTGGGTGAACTAACGGCTGGCATTGCACATGAAATTCAGAATCCTTTAAACTTTGTCAATAATTTCTCCGAAGTGAGTAAAGAATTGCTGGACGAAATGAAAGAAGAACTTAATAACGGTAATATAGAAGATGCCATAGGGATCATGCTTGATGTGATTCAGAATTTGGAAAAAATAAACCATCATGGTAAACGTGCCGATGGTATTGTAAAAGGGATGCTACAACATTCCAGAAGCAGTTCGGGCACCAAAGAACCCACCGACATCAATGCACTGTGTGACGAATATCTACGATTGGCCTATCACGGGTTACGTGCCAAAGACAAATCGTTTAATGCCGATTTTAAAACAGACTTAGACGAATCGCTTAAAAAAATAAATGTGATTCCCCAAGATATGGGGCGTGTAATTCTTAACTTAATCACCAATGCCTTTTATGCCGTGAATGAAAAGAAACTATCAAATAACGACCATTACAAACCCTCGGTTTCTGTAAGTACGTTAAAGAAAAAAAATGCCATTGAAATACGTGTTAAAGATAATGGCAACGGAATCCCACAAAAAGTTTTGGACAAAATATTCCAACCGTTTTTTACCACCAAGCCCACTGGCCAAGGTACTGGCTTAGGGCTCTCGTTAAGCTATGATATTATTAAGACTCACGGCGGCGAATTAAAAGTGGAAACCAAAGAAGGTGAAGGAACGGAATTTATTGTGGTGTTGCCTATAGAAAAATGAACAAAAAATAATATTTAGCAGATAATAAAGAGAAAAGTAAGAGACCCCCCTTTTTTCTTATATTACACATAACAAAATTTTGAATGTCCGTATTGATTCATAATACCATTTTTGTCATTCAGAATGGAGTGAAACGAAATGAAGAATCTATTGAAAACCAATGCGGTTCCTCCTTTGTCGGAATGACAAAATCATTATAT
>CAXBHA010000701.1:0-2002 GCA_963974955.1 uncultured Yeosuana sp.
GTAATAATAACCACGAGAGCTACAAATATTAATTTATAGTGTTTGTTTAGACGAACTGTCATGCTGCTAATAATCGTTTTTGGTAGTGGATGATGTTAACCGAAGTTATTTCAATTTAAATAATCCTTAATTTTTCTTTTTAGAAAAAAAAAGTTCTAAAAATTGTCCCTAATTTGATTTCGGTAACGTCATTGGGTAAACAATAAGAACTTAGAGCGAGTTCTATGTAAAATTAAAACAGTTTTTTTATGAAAGATTTTATGATGATTTTCATCGGTGCAGATTACCAAGAATTAGGTTTATCACCAGAACAACTACAAACACGAATGGGTAAGTGGTTCGCTTGGAACGAAAAAATGCAAAAACAAGGAATTGTTAAGGGAGGTGAAGCTTTAGTACCTAGTGTAAAAAGAGTTTCTGGACCTAAACGTACCGTAACTGATGCTCCTTTAATAGAAGGTAAAGAATTGATCGGTGGTTACTATATTGTACAGGCTGAAAATGCCGATGCAGTGGTTAAAATTGCCGAAGATTATCCAGATTATGATTTAGACGGAACTGTTGAAATCAGGGAAGTAATGGTTTTTGAACAATAATATATTATGGAACATAAGGTAGTAGACCATCTTTTTAGACATCATTACGGAAAGATGGTCGCTATTTTAACCCGGTTTTTTGGACTCTCTTATATTGAAACTATTGAAGATGCGGTACAGGATACCTTTATAAAAGCAACTTCGCAATGGCGAACTAAAATACCCGATAATCCAGAGGGATGGTTGAACCGTGTCGCCAAAAACAGAACCATTGATATTCTTCGTAGTATACAGGCAGAAAAGAATAGAAACCTTAGCATTACAACTGGGGCATCATCTTTACAAATAGACGAACTGTTTTTAGATCATGAGGTTGCAGACAGTCAGTTGCGAATGATTTTTGTTGCCTGTCACCCAAGTTTACACCCCAGCGAACAAATAGCCTTTGCACTTAAAACCATTTCCGGTTTTAGCATTAAAGAAATAGCCGCTGCCTTATTGACCAAAGAGGAAACAATTGTCAAACGATTAACCCGTGCTAAGAAATCCATTAAAGAGAATAACATTCAATTTAAATACCCAGCTCCCGAAGCTATTCCTGAAAGAATGGTACGAGTTATGGAAGTAATCTATTTGACATTTAATGAAGGCTTCCATTCTACAAACAAAGAAAAATTAATAAAAGAAGATTTGTGTGGAGAAGCTATTCGTCTTTGTCAATTACTTTTAAAAAAGGAACAATTTAGAAGTGGCAGTTTGTACGCACTTTTTGCATTGCTTTGTTTTCATATGTCACGACTAGAAAGCAAAGTTTCCTCTGACAATCAAATAGTTAATTTGGAACATCAAGACCGTACCAAATGGTATTTTCCATTGATAAAGATGGGAAACAGTGCTATGCTTAAAGCTATGGATTATGATGACACGTCAGTTTATCATTATGAAGCTGCCATAGCCTCAGAACATTTAAATGCTAAAAAATTTGAAGATACCAATTGGAAAAAGATCTCCTTTTGGTATGAACAATTGTATACGTTTGAACCCAATATGTTTACGCTATTAAATCATGCAACAGTATGTCTTCAGTTATCTGATTTTGAAAAAACACATCAATTATTAAAAAGCATTGATGTTGCAGAACTTGGTCAAAGAGCTTATTTATATTACGGTTGTTATGCGGAATATTATATCAATAAAGGAGAGAAAGAACTAGCAATTTCTTTTTTAGATAAAGCATTTTGATTAACAAGAGATCTGGATTAATTAAATAGGGAGGTAACCATGCAAAATTTAAAAGCAGCTTATCGAGGTTTTCAACACTATGAAGTATTTTACTTACGTTATGTGTTGTAATAGTTACATTAGCTCTTAATCAAATAACCTACTTATACTTGAAAAAGTTATTTTCTCTTTTCATCTTATTTATATCAGTATATACCTTACATGCCCAAAAAGAAGCCGCTATT
>CAXBHA010000702.1:0-1999 GCA_963974955.1 uncultured Yeosuana sp.
TCTTGAGTGTTATCTTTTAATTTTTTCGAAATCATGACACCTGCATTGTTCACCAATACATCTATTTTTCCAAAAGTCTTGATGGCTTGGTTAAATAGTTCGGTTACTTGATCTCTATCACTGACATCTGCTTTAATGGCAATTGCGTTACCGCCATTTTTCTCAATTTCTGCAACCGTTGCTTCCGCATCCTTATCACTTTTAGAATGATTTACTACCACTTTTGCGCCATTTTCGGCTAATAAAAATGCAATCTCTTGTCCTATACCTCTAGATGCCCCAGTGATTAATATCACTTTGTCTTTTAATTTCATGAGTTTATTTTTAGTTGCTTGCTGTATTAGAAAATTAAAGGCTTATCAATTTATCTGCAATTAGTTTAAGATTGGGCTCATTGATTTCTGGAGTAGGCGATAACGGGTATAATTGAGCACCAGGTCTGCTTATAAATGCGCCTCTCCAATTAGCCCAAAGTGCTCCAGAAATATCCCACCCGTGTGCAGCTACTAACAAACATTCTTGTGGTTGTATCTTCATTTTTCTCGCTGCCCAATTATATGCATCAACATGTGGTTTAAACTTGCCCATATCCTCTATACTTAACCGTTGGTCAAAGTATTTGGTAAGTCCGGCATTTATAAATTGTGTTTCAACACCTTTATTTGATGAGTTGGTAAAAGAAACCAATTTGTAACCCGCGTCTTTTAAAGATTGTAAAGCAGATGGAACTTCTGGGTGTGCAGGCAATGAACGAATAGGGTCTACAATAGATTTTTTGGCTTCATCATGACTTAGCGTTATGCCGTTGTTTGCGGCAACCATTTGCAAAGCTGCAGTACCAATAATGGCAAAATCATTGTATTGATTTGCAACTGTAGACACAAGTGAATATTGCAACATAGTCGTAAACCATAGCGGTAACAAATCATTTCTGCCGTTTAGCGCTTTAGCAACGCTATCTTTCATAGCTGTTAAATCTAAAAGGGTTTCGTTAACATCAAAGAAAAGTACTTTCGGTCTTTCAAATAATTCTTCTTTTTTGTTAGCAAACCCTAGAGCAGGTATGGCTGCACCGGCAGCACCAAGGATGGTCGATTTTTTAATGAAGTTTCTTCTGTCTTTGTTCATAGTATTTATAATTTTAAAAACATTCTAAGTGGTATGTTTTTGGATAAAAAAATTATTGTTTTATTTGTTTTAAGTAAATAGATAGCCCGTTTAAATATTCGTCCATCACCTTATCATCATCATAAAGTTTGCGAATTCCACGTATTCCTTCAAAAGCACTAATTAAATAAATAGCAGCTGCAGCACTTGAAATTTCTTTTTTAATAGAGTTCTCTGTCTTTCCTCGTTCAATTAACTCTATGAGAGCTCTTTTCCACTCCTCAATAATGTTTTTCAGCGCTCTTTGATATACCTTTTCATTATCCCCAATTTCATTGATAAGATTATTTGTGGGGCAACCGTGTTTCTTTTCATACATGGTGAAAGACTTAAGGCTGTTTAAAAAAGTATCTTCTAAAATAGCATATGCATTACCGTTTTGGTATAGTGGGTATACCATTCTTTTTTGAACTCTACTTTGTAATTTTTGGGTAATTATTTCTATGCCTAATTCTTTTTTATTTGCATAGTGATGATAGAAAGCTCCTTTTGTCATGGTAGTAGCCTTCATTATTTTTTCAATACTAGTAGTCTTAAATCCATCTTCATAGAAAAGTTTAAACGCCTCATTGAGTATGAGTTGTTTTGATAATTCAGATTTTAAAGACTGTTTCATATCGTAAATATGCTTAATAAAATACGGAGCAGAATGTTTTTGATAATGTTTAACGTATTCTTAACTAGAAAATAATTTGTTGTTTTTGGTTGAAGTAAAAAACGTATTTAGAGAATACTGGTCAAAAAAAATGAAAGTTAATGATACCAAAAGTATTTCTAATTTAAGTTTAATCTATACTCATTAGGACTCATAGAAGTTTTCTTTTTAAAAATT
>CAXBHA010000703.1:0-1999 GCA_963974955.1 uncultured Yeosuana sp.
TATAATCTTGATTCATTTTTTTTCTTGTGTCATTGCATGGAATGAAATGATGTGGTAATCTTATAATGAGATTCCGTCACTTCGTTCGGAACGTTATTTTTTTATTAATTCGTCTAAAAACTCTTTACTTATTTCAGTAAAATCTTTAAAAACAACATCGGCTTCATTTAAAACTGATGCGTTTCCAATGCCGATGCTAATCATATTCGCTGTGTTAGCCGCTTGTATCCCAGCTACCGAATCTTCAAAAACGATGCAATTTACAGGATCAATTCCTATCGCTTCGGCTGCTTTTAAAAACACCTCAGGATCTGGTTTTGCCTTTGTAACCGCATTACCATCAATAATAGCATTAAACTGATTTGTTAAATTAACTTTATTTAATATTTCGATTGAATTTTTACTCGCAGACCCCAAGGCAATGGGTTGATGGTTATCAATTAAAAATTGCAATCTATCCATGACACCCGGTAGAATTTCCGAAGAATCCATGTTTGCTATATAGCTTAAATAGTTGGTGTTCTTTTCGGCCATTAACCTATTAAATTCAGCTTTGGGCAATGATTAAAATCTTTTTCAAAGATTCAATCCGGCTTACTCCTTTAAGTTGCTCATTTTGGACTTCTGTAAAATCGATACCAATACTGTTGGCCAGCTTTTTCCAAGCTAAAAAATGATATTTTGCGGTATCTACAATAACCCCATCCAAATCAAAAATAAATCCTTTTTTATTCATCAATTTTTACTGTTACATCATTAACTGTAAGTGTAATTAATCCTGCAATTATCATCGAAACACCTCCAATAAGCAATGCGTAAACTGGTTGGCCATTAAAGAAATTTGACACTAAAAAACCAAGTATTGAAGCTGCAACTAATTGGGGAATAACAATAAAAAAATTAAAAACTCCCATGAAATATCCCATTTTTGAAGCAGGTAATGAGCCCGATAACATTGCGTAAGGAATTGACAGAATACTTGCCCATGCAATTCCAACTCCTATCATTGGTAACCATTCAATAGTAAAGGTTGTTGGATTTGTTATAAAATAGATTGACATTAAGCCTAAACCACCTAAGACAAGTGCTAAAAAATGTGTAAACTTTCTGCTAGTTTTCTTAGCTAATAACGGAAGTAAAAAGGCCACCGCTGCTGCAATAATATTGTAATTTGCGAACATTTCCCCAACTTGATTAGCTCCAGTATTGTAAGCCACAGAAGTTGTGTCTGTGGTATTATAGATGTGTTCAGTAACAGCTCCTGTTGTGTATATCCACATAGAAAATAACGCGAACCAAGAAAAGAATTGAACCCAAGCCAATTGTTTCATAACCTGTGGCATAGCTTGAAAATCATTCATAATAGTTATAAAACCATTTTCAACATTACTTCTTTTCTGCATGATACCAGAAATTAACATCGCAAAACCTCCTAAACCTATTAAACCAATTGTTAAAACATATAAATCTTTTTTAAGGTTAAAGTGATAAACTAAATATGATGCAACTATCCCAATTAATAGTACAATTATTCCCTTACTCAAATGAGATTTTCCATTATTGTAAAACCAATCTTTAGTTTTTTCCTCTTTTACAAATTCTTCCTTTTCAGCATCTTCAAAAGCTTTCATTTCTTCAGGAGAATACTCCTTTGTTTTTATAACCGTCCAAAGTACAGTAATAAAAAAAGCAACTCCTCCAATATAAAATGAGTATTTTACAGAATCTGGAATAATTCCTTCTGGTGCAGTATTAGCCACACCTAAATAAGTTAGCAATAACGGTAATTTTGAGGCTACATAAGCACCGATCCCTATAAAAAAACTTTGCATAGCAAATCCTTTTGTACGTTGATAATCTGGAAGATTATCACCTACAAAAGCTCTAAATGGCTCCATAGATATGTTAATGGAAGCATCCATAATCCAAAGCATACCTGCAGCAAACCAAAGAACTGGCGAGTTTGGCATTATAAATAATGCTAAAGAAGCAAGAATTG
>CAXBHA010000704.1:0-1997 GCA_963974955.1 uncultured Yeosuana sp.
GAAATAAAATTTGAAATCCCAGAAGAAGATTTAAAACGTTTACCAAAAGAAGGGGCTTACATTACCATTTCCAATCACCCTTTAGGTGGTATTGATGGGATTTTGCTGTTAAAACTAATGCTTGAACAGCGGCAGGATTTTAAAATTATAGCTAACTTTTTACTTCATAGGATAGAACCCTTAAAGCCTTTCATAATGCCTGTTAACCCTTTTGAAGACAGGAAGGATGTGAAATCAAGTGTGTCTGGTTTTAAAAATGCGCTTTTACATTTAAAAAATGGTTGCCCATTAGGGATATTTCCAGCTGGGGAGGTGTCAACCTATCGTGATGGCAAACTAGTAGTTGATAAACCATGGGAAGAAGCGGCGATGAAATTGGTTAAAAAAGCTGAAGTACCAGTTGTTCCTATTTATTTTCATGCGAAAAACAGTCGCTTGTTCTATAAGCTTTCCAAGATTAGTGATACGCTGAGAACTGCTAAATTACCTTCTGAGTTATTAACCCAAAAACGACGCGTTATTAAGGTTAGAATAGGAAGGTCTATTTCTGTTGCCGACCAAAAAGAACACCCTTCACTTATTGATTTCTGTGAGTTTTTGAGACGAAAAACCTATATGCTTTCTAATGCTTTTGAAGATAAACCTAAAATATTGGACAACATATCGTCTACTTTAAAAGTGGCTAAAATACCCAAACGTATTGTTACTCCTGTCTCAAATGGTTTAATGTCTAAAGAAATTGAAGCACTTCGTAAACATGATTGCAGGTTATTGGAAAGTAAAAATTACGAAGTGTTTTTGGCACAGGCCGATAAAATCCCGCATATATTAAGAGAGATAGGACGGTTACGTGAAATAACCTTTAGAGAGGTTGGGGAAGGCACAAATGAATCTATTGACTTGGATAATTTTGACGCTTATTACCATCATATGTTTTTATGGGATAATGAAAATAAGCTCATTGCCGGAGCCTATAGAATGGGGCTAGGTTCAAAAATATTTGCTCAATTTGGTATTGATGGGTTTTACCTACAGGACCTTTTTAGGTTTGAGCCAGAATTATATAAAATGATGAGTCAATCCATTGAAATGGGCAGAGCCTTTATAATAAAAGACTATCAGCAAAAACCCATGCCTTTATTTTTGCTATGGAAGGGCATTGTCCATACGACATTGCGTTTCCCTGAACATAAATTCTTAATTGGTGGCGTGAGTATTAGTAATCAATTCTCAAACTTTTCAAAATCGCTGATGATCGAGTTTATGAAATCACATTATTATGATCCCTATTTGGCGCAATATGTACACCCTAAAAAAGAATTTAAAGTAAAACTTAAAGATGCCGATAAAGATTTTGTGTTTGATGAAACGGAAGCCGATTTAAATAAATTTGATAAAGTTATTGATGAAATAGAACCAGGAGCTTTACGTTTACCTGTCCTTCTAAAAAAATATATCAAACAAAATGCTAAACTGGTAGCTTTTAATGTAGATCCATTATTTAATAACGCAGTTGATGGGTTGATGTACATTAAAATTGCAGACTTGCCCGAAAGTACCGTACGTCCTGTTATGGAAGAGTTTCAAGCAGAATTGGAACGCAAGCTTACAGAGAACAATGAGGATTAACGTCATTACGAAGGAGGCACGACTGAAGTAATCCACTTAATAGGACTTTATAAGATTGCTTCGTTACACTCACAACAACGGAAAATTATATTTAATTTTTCTTACTCTACAGCTTTTACGGCAAACCCACAGCAGTTTTTTAACTTTTCGATGAAATGTACTTTTTTTACAAAAAAAGTTGCACAACATCATTTTTTTTTACGTTTGAAATGTCTGAGACTGATTTTTAGAATGAACTACCCCGAGGCAGAGCCATCGAGGTATCAAGCGGAAAGAAATCTTATTTTTAGATTGATGAAAACCTAAGGTTTTCAAACTTTCCACTTTTACCCCGACGCAGAGCGTCGAGGAATTCTTTAGATTAAAAT
>CAXBHA010000705.1:0-1994 GCA_963974955.1 uncultured Yeosuana sp.
CAATTAAGGCAAAAGCAGTAGAAAAAGCTTTAAAAGCTTTTTCTACTGCTTTTGCCTTAATTGGTGAGTTGGCCAATAAACTATTCCAAGGAGCCAGCCCTACCATCGTACCTAATGCCATTTTTCCTAAAAATTTTCTCCTGTCATTGTCAAAATTCATGGTTTTTTTAATTGAATTGAACCTAATAATCGGGATTCAAAAGGTTTACATATTAATTTCAGTGATAAATATACTTTTTAATAATAACCGTGAAAAGCCAAAAATAGACCAGTGGCAATTCATAAATTATCCTTATTGGGAGAAATTTTTATTCTTAGGTACCTATATTTGCTTTTACTATGTGGAAAGAAGTAGTATTACTGGTAAAAAAAGAAGCCCTATTGGAGTGGAGGCAAAAGTATGCCCTCAATGGAATACTTCTATACGTGACCAGTGCAGTATTCATCGCCTATTTAAGCATGGGAGCAGGCCAAGGCAAATTACAAGTTCCTATTTGGAATTCTTTGTATTGGATTATTATTTTATTTTCTGCAGTAAATGCAGTGGCAAAAAGCTTTGTTCAAGAACAACAAGGAAGGCAGTTTTACTATTTTATGATTGCTTCTCCGGAAGCAATTATTTTATCTAAAACCATTTACAATACCGGGCTCACCTTGGTATTAGCACTATTAGGCTACATTGTATTTGGAATTGTTTTTGGCAATCCGGTAGCCGACCAACCTTTTTTTCTATTAAACCTTTTGTTAGGAGCTATAGGGTTCTCGGCAGCATTGACAATGGTTTCGGCCATTGCCTCGAAGGCAGGCAATAATGGCACCTTAATGGCCATTTTGAGTTTCCCGGTGATGATACCCATTCTTTTAATGACCATTCAAGTTTCCAAAAGTGCAATCGATGGGTTAGACAGGGGTATAAGCGCAGAAAAGATACTAACATTGATGGCGATAAATGCCATCGTTACAGCTACCTCATACATCCTTTTTCCATATTTGTGGAGGAGTTAAAATTGCCAACCGCCGGCTGAGCTTGTCGAAGTCAGATGTGGTTTTTAATCGTCCATTTCCCCTCCAAATTTTGGTTAAAGCCTGATGAATTTACATTGCCCTTATAAATGGGCTACACCTAAACCTATTGAAGTAGTTTTTTTTTAATCAATTGGTGGGGAAGGAAAGCTGGACTATTAAATGAATTTGAAAACATTCAGTTTTTTAGAACTAAGTTACGCTTCGCTAAATTTAGATCAGTGCATCCCAATGCAGCACTGCAGACAAAAGTATTTCCTTTAGAGGGCAGACAGGTCAAACTATCTGAAAGAAAACCAATCAATTCCACTTTTTAAAGAAATTTCCGCAACCAAATAAAATATCAGTATCCAGCACATTAACTAAAAAAGCAACCTTCCAAATGCTTCAAAAAAGCAGTTTATATGCTTTCTCAAAGCCGCACTAAAAACGGCCCTATCATTTACATTTACCGGTAAGCAAATAAACGGGATAAAAGTAAATAAATCGCTTAATATGCCCTATTTTTGCGTGTTGATTCAATGAGGTCATAACTGATCCCCCAACCTGTACCCACTATCATTGTAAGGCAGGCATTCAATGTTTTAACTGAATGAAAGGAAGGGGAAAAACATGGCTCACTAAAAACACGTTTGCATATGAAGGCTTATTGGTGGAAAATACTGGCCATTGTACTACTGGCATATACCATTACCGCAGGTTTATTGATTGATGTTCCCAGACTTCCCATTCTGAATGAAACAATTAGAGGATTGTTCTTCCATGTAACCATGTGGTTTGGGATGTTATTAATGCTGATTGTAGCTGTTGTGTATGGGGTAAAACACTTGCGCTCCGGAAAACTAGAAGATGATGACATGGCCGTGGAATTTACCAATGCAGCCATATTATTTGGGGTAATAGGCATTACTACAGGTATGGTGTGGGCCAAATTCACTTGGGGAGATTTTTGGACAAACGACCCTAAACTG
>CAXBHA010000706.1:0-1994 GCA_963974955.1 uncultured Yeosuana sp.
CCTGAAACGAACCAACCCCATCATGACTGGCCTTATTGCCAGACTTCCTTATAGTATGTAGAATACTTGCAATTATATCGGGAGCAATATTTGAATTGGATAAACGATATATTCTATCATTTTGCGAGCCCAAAAACTCACCAAGTTCTTCAAATTCCCATACCAATTGGCTCAGTTTTTCAGAAAACAATCTGGACTTAGCCAAGGAAGAACTAGGGTCAATATAAATTAACTTCTCTGAAAGTTCGCTTATAGCGAATAGGGATGGATATTGCTGTTGAAGAAAACTAAAATTGGTATTCATTAAGTTGGTTCGCCGTGATATTACTAAAACTTCATTTTATATGGTTTAGGGGGGAACTTCGTTTATTGTGAGAATAAATATACAATTCTAAACTATAGAATCATCTGATTTTTCAATTTCTTCTTACATGGTTCTTCGGTATAGTTGATAACCAATTACATAACTTTAAATATAGCCTTTTAATATAAAAATCCTACAAGTAAATAGAGCCAAAATATTAATATCCCGATAAACTACATTACGGTTTTCCGCATTGCGGTCTTACATTAAATATCATAACCTATTAAAATGCTTGTGCCGTAATTACCATTAATTAAAATTGTTGATTAGACTAGGTTTTCACGGATTCATATCTATTTAATCCTTTGATTTGCCCTAATTATTAATACTGCCAGAAAAGTTTTGAATATAGTTCGATATAACTAAAAAAATATAACATTTTTATTACCCTGTACGTTAGGTAATGAGTGCAACTATATAAACTGCACTATTTTGATTGCTGCATCATATTATGAAAACTATATCGGAAATTTCAAAAGAGGAAATTATCAAAAGAACTAGCTACATGAATGACAACATTCTTTATCTAGATTTAGAGACCACCAATGACGGCAAAATAAAAGATGTTGGAGCCATTTTCAATGAACAAGAAATACATGAAAATCAACTATCAAAACTTGAAAATTGGATAGATCAGTGTAACTATATCTGTGGTCACAATATTGTGGCCCATGATATCCCAATTTTAAAAAACATCCTGGGAAAGGATATTTTTTGCAATAAAAGTATTGTAGATACTTTATTATGGTCTCCACTTCTATTCAGTGAAAACCCTTATCACAAACTTGTAAAAGGATATAAAATTGTAAATGATCTGGATATAAATAACCCATTATCTGATTGCAAACTAACCAAACAATTATTGCTTGATGAGCTTAATCGATTTAATGATTTAGACCCTGGTATTAGAAAAATTTACTCAAGCCTATTAGCAAACTCCATTGACTATTCTGGTTTTTTAGAATTAGCCAAATTTCCTAATCAAATAATCAATATTGGGGACGAAATTAACAGAATTTTCAAAAATAAATTTTGCCTTAATGCCAACTCAAAGTCCATTTGCGAAAAATATCCTATTGAACTGGCATATGCTCTAGCTTTAATGCACACAGAAAGCGACAAATCCATACTTCCACCATACATAAATAAAACATTTCCCAATACTCAAAAGATAATTGATCATATTAGGTTTAAATCTTGTGAGGAACCAACTTGTCTTTATTGTACATCAAATCTAAACCCCCAAAAAGCTTTACAAAATTATTTTGGCTTTGAAAATTTTAGAAAATTTGATGAAGCAGAAGAAATAAGTCTACAAGAAACAACGGTTCGGGCAGGATTAAGTAATAAATCTTTTGTTGCTGTTTTCCCGACAGGTGGAGGCAAATCCCTCACTTTTCAATTACCTGCTTTAATGAAGGGATCTTTAACAAGACAGCTTACCGTCGTCATTTCACCTTTAGTATCCTTAATGAAAGACCAGGTAGAGAATCTTGAAAAGCGCTTCGACATTACAAAAGCAGTTGCCATAAACGGTTTGCTTTCTCCACTTGAGCGTGAAAATGCCATAGATAGAATTGAAAAAGGCGACATACAAATAGTATACTTATCGCCAGAATCATTACGATCT
>CAXBHA010000707.1:0-1988 GCA_963974955.1 uncultured Yeosuana sp.
GTATTGAACTTGATAAAAATTATTTTCAGTTAGCAAAGAAAAGAATTGAAAACTTTTAAATTTGTATATTTCTTAAATATATAAATCAAACCATATTAAAATGAGTGAAACAAAACAATATGACCTAACTGTCCTCACAATAAAAGACCCCCCTTTACCCGACCCAATTGAACAAGACCCAAGATTACCGAATGTCACAGCCGGTGCTTGCATCCTTGATGTAGCAAGACCCAGGGCAGGCAAGTCTGTAAGAACAGTAAATTATTTCCTAAATCCGAATTTCTACGCCGAGAAGTTTGATGAAGTTTTTATTTACTCCCCTACAATGAGTAAGGGTGACCATTCAACTAGACATTTATACGATAGATATAAAAATACAATTTATAATACATATTCTGATAAACATTTACAAGGTTTGTTGGATCATCTCGATTCTATCCCGAAGGAATCAAAAGGAAGGTATGCAATCGTATTCGATGATTTTATTGCCTTTGGTCATTTAAAACATACAAGTTTAATGTTTCGTATCGCTTCGTCATATCGGCATTATTTAAATGGCGGGATGCTGTTATATAATTCACAACAACTTCGAAAAGTGCCCCCTATCGTACGCGCATCCGTAAATTACGTCATCGTAAGTCAGAATTCTAATCTTAAACAGGTCGAAGCTATGGCAGAAGAATTTGGTTCTACTTACGGAACTGAAAAATGGTTGGAGTTATTTGCTCAAGCTACTTCAGAACCTTATTCGTTTCTTTACATGGACTTGTATGGTTACACAGGGAACAATAATGGTAGACCTAAAGCATACAAACGTTTCGATACTTTGATGTTTGAAGCACCAATTAATTATTCTAAGAAAAAACAATTGAGTCCAATAAATGAAGATACTTAAAATGATTGACTGGGAACTAGATGATATTAATGTGTTGGAAAAGTCTGAGGTAATTAGTAAATTTTTATCACCAATCCATAATATTAATTACAGGTATTTTTTTATTCTTTACACCGTCGGTTTCTGGTTTTGGTTTGCGGTATGATTTACCTTTATCAGCTTTTGATTTTTTATAATCATTAAAAATATATTTGGGGTTGATAGGTTTCTCTTGGTCCAATACTTCCTTTTTTATGATTTTTTCAAATTTATCCAAACTCGAACCACCCTTTTTAGCTTGTTGTTCAATTTCATCTTTGATAAATAAAGCTTTCAACATTTTAATTAATAATTTTTTATAATAAATATATATTATAAAATGAGTTTAGTTTCTCTATCAAGTAACTCGAGCAATATACCGTATATGAACCAGTCGCCGTTTGATTTTCGTAATCATTTTCCTCAGGCATTCGTTTTATCGCCGCATTCTGAAGTGTGTTTAACAAATCTAACCTTTGGAAATACAGAGGAGCAACAGTATTCTATTGATGGGTCATCTAATCCATCAATCAATGACGGTAATAATAAAATCACTTTTTCGTTTGGTGACAGAGGTTACTACGGAGAAGATATTGCTGTTCTACAGATTGGTTCATATTCAGGAACTGGGCTGGCGGCAGAAATCGCAAGAGCAATGAACCAAGCAAACAGATTAAAATACTATACTATAGCCTGTAGTTTTACAGACGGTCAACCGCCAAGTGGTAAAGATTCATTTACAATAAGTTACTCACAAACTGCTGGGCTTGTTGAAACTGCTGTCGAAGGTGACTGGATAGCCGATAAACATCAACCTGTTGGAAATACAATTATTACAACAGGAGATTTCGGAGAGATTGATAATATTCCGATTACTGGAAAAAAGATAGCAATAGCTCAAACACCAGAGGCTAATGACGGAATTGTTTCGTCAGGAGCCACAGCCTTTGGAGCAAGTAAAGGAATGCCTCTTTTTACAGAGTCAGGAGGTGGTGGGTATTTTGATAGCACATGGCAATTTTGTGGGGATGGTTCAAGTGTTACGGGTGACCCTGTTATGCAGATTAAAACAGTC
>CAXBHA010000708.1:0-1979 GCA_963974955.1 uncultured Yeosuana sp.
CTGCAATTTTGTATACAGCAAATTTATGTGGAGTTACTAAAATTGTAAAAGTTGGTGGCATACAGGCAATTGCTGGGATGACATTTGGTACAGAAACAATACCACAAGTATATAAAATTTTCGGACCAGGAAATCAATATGTAACCGTTGCTAAACAAATTGCAACTAAACATGGTGTTGCTATTGACATGCCTGCTGGTCCGTCAGAGTTGTTGGTAGTTGCCGATGATTCTGCAGACGCTGCTTTTGTTGCTTCAGACTTATTAAGTCAGGCAGAGCACGGTGTGGATAGTCAGGTTATATTGGTTTCTACTTCTAAGGAAATGATTAATGCTGTTGAAAAAGAAGTAGCCGTTCAATTGGAAGACTTACCAAGAAAAGAGATTGCTAGACAAGCTATTGCTAATAGTAAATTAATTTATGTGGAGAGCGACAAAGAAGCTGTCGATTTAATTAATGAATATGGACCAGAGCATTATATTGTTTGTGTAGAAAATGAAGATTTCTATATCGATAATACACAAAATGCGGGTTCAGTTTTCATAGGTAATTATACACCCGAAAGCGCAGGTGATTATGCCTCGGGAACAAATCATACTTTACCAACAAATGGGTATGCAAAACAGTATAGTGGCGTTAATTTAGACAGTTTCTTAAAAAGTATGACTTTTCAGAAGATAAGTGAAAAAGGTATTCTTGCTATTGGTAATGCTATTGAGTTAATGGCGAAAGCAGAAGGTCTAGAAGCTCATAAGAATGCAGTAACGCTTAGATTAAATAGCCTAAAAAAATAGAGTATTGTCCGGTCAAGCATAGTCGAGACCTAATTGTGAAGTAATGAGTTTCAATTTAGATAACATAACAAGAGAGAACGTTAAAGGATTAAATCCTTATTCTTCAGCACGAGATGAATATGTTTCAGACGGGTCTACAATGGTCTTTTTAGACGCAAATGAGAATCCGTTCGAGAATGGTGTGAATCGTTATCCTGACCCACAACAACGTGGTTTAAAAACGATATTGGCTGAACAAAAGGGAATTAAAGAAGAAAATATCCTTTTGGGTAATGGTAGTGATGAAGTTTTAGATTTGCTGTTCAGGGCTTTTTGTGAGCCTAAGGTGGATAACATAATTACCTTGCCACCAACATATGGGATGTACAAAGTACTTTCTGGAATTAATATGGTTGAAAATAGAGAGGTTCTATTAACCAATGCTTTTCAGCCTAATGTTTCTGAAATTATAAATATTATTGATGAGCATACGAAACTGTTGTTTATATGTTCTCCAAACAATCCTACCGGTAATAGTTTTTCAACAAATAGTATTGAAGAGCTTTTAAATTCTTTTAATGGTCTAGTAGTTATTGATGAAGCTTATGTCGATTTTTCATCCGAAGAAAGCTGGGTGTCTAAACTTGGCGACTATCCAAATGTAATTATCACGCAAACCTTATCAAAAGCATATGGTATGGCAGGTATACGTTTAGGTATTTGTATAGCATCTACTGAAATCATTGCTGTCGTAAATAAAATAAAGCCGCCTTATAATGTAAATCAATTGACACAAGAGAAAGCAACTGAACGTGTTTTAGATCAACAGGCGGTTAAAAATGAGATAAATGAAATTTTAGTTGAGCGTAAAAAATTGATAGACGCATTAAAAACAGTTTCGTTTGTTGAAGTAATACATGATACGGATGCTAATTTTGTTTTGGCAAAAGTGGATGATGCTACTCTTAGATATAATCAATTATTATCAAAAGGAATTGTCGTTAGAAACCGTACTACACAACCATTGTGTGAGAATACATTACGTTTTACAGTTGGTACATCAGAAGAAAATAATATTGTAATTACCGCTTTAAAAGCAATATCTAATTAATATGGAAAGTAAAAAAAGAGTACTATTTATAGACCGTGATGGAACTATAATTAAAGAAACGGTAGATGAGCAGATAGATGCTTTTGAGAAAATGA
>CAXBHA010000709.1:0-1976 GCA_963974955.1 uncultured Yeosuana sp.
ATTGATGTGGTGATACCAAGAAACAAATTGGTTGTTATCACAGGCTTATCGGGCTCTGGGAAGTCAAGTTTAGCATTCGATACCTTATATGCTGAAGGGCAAAGACGTTATGTTGAAAGTTTATCTAGTTATGCGAGGCAATTTTTAGGGCGACTCAATAAACCAAAAGTTGACTATATAAAGGGTATTGCACCTGCTATTGCCATTGAGCAAAAGGTGAATTCAACGAATCCGCGTTCAACCGTTGGGACCTCTACAGAAATTTACGATTATTTAAAGTTGTTATTTGCTAGAATTGGTAAAACCTATTCGCCAATATCTGGAAACGAAGTCAAAAAAGATACCGTTTCCGATGTGTTGGATTATTTAAAACAATTTCCAGAAGGTGAACGACTCCTACTCCTCGCTCCTATTCATTTAGAAACTGGACGTGAAATGGCCGATAAACTTAAAGTTTTGCAACAACAAGGCTATGCCAGAGTTAAAGTAAAAGATGAGGTCTTAAGAATTGATGAAGCTATTGCAACGATTGTATCTGTTAAAGATATCTTTTTAGTGGTCGACAGAATAATTATTAAAGATGAAGAAGATTTTCAAAATCGATTGGCAGACGCTGTACAAACGGCGTTTTTTGAAGGTAAAGGCGATTGCATTATTGAAACCTTAAGTACTAAGTCCAACAGGCATTTTAGCAATAGATTTGAGCTTGATGGTATTACTTTTTTAGAACCAAATAATCATTTGTTTAGTTTTAATAATCCCTATGGTGCATGCCCAAAATGTGAAGGTTATGGTGATATAATAGGGATTGACGACGATTTAGTAATTCCTAATAGTACGCTATCTGTCTATGACAATGCTATTTTCCCTTGGCGAGGTGAAAGCATGAGATGGTACAGGGATCAGTTGGTAAATAACTCACATCAATTCGAGTTCCCTATTCATAAACCATATTTTCAATTAAGCCCAGAACAAAAGCAACTTATTTGGGACGGAAACAGCTATTTTGAAGGGTTAAATTCATTTTTTGCAGAACTTGAGGCAAAGGCTTATAAAATCCAAAATCGAGTCATGTTGTCTCGCTATCGCGGAAAAACAAAATGTAAAACCTGTAATGGGAAGCGCTTGCGCATAGAGGCTAATTACGTTAAAATTTGTGGGGCGACAATAACCGATTTGGTTGAATTGCCCATAAATAAACTAACTCTTTTCTTCAATCAGTTAGAATTGAATGATCACGATACTTATATAGCAAATCGCTTGTTAAAGGAAATTAGTGCACGATTATCTTTTCTTTCTAATGTAGGATTGGACTATTTAACACTTAACAGGAAGTCTAACTCACTTTCAGGTGGCGAAAGCCAGCGAATTAATTTGGCAACGTCATTAGGAAGTAGTTTAGTTGGTTCAATGTATATATTAGATGAACCTAGTATTGGCCTGCATCCTAAAGATACAGAACGTTTGATTTTGGTGTTAAAATCATTGCGCGATTTAGGAAACACCGTTATTGTCGTAGAGCATGATGAAGATATTATGAAAGCAGCCGATGGTATTATCGATATCGGTCCTGAGGCAGGAACTTTGGGTGGCCATGTTGTTGCCAACGGAACGTTTGCAGATGTATTGGTTTCCGATTCCTTAACGGCTAAATACCTTAATGGTAATTTAAAAATTGAAATCCCCAAACAACGAAGAACTTCTAAATACTACATTGACATCATAGGAGCTCGAGAGAATAATTTAAAAAACATAGATGTACGGTTTCCTTTGGGAATGTTAACGGTTATAACGGGTGTTTCTGGAAGTGGAAAGAGCACTTTGGTAAAAAAAATTCTGTTTCCTGCATTACAAAAAAGGTTAACCGATTTTGGTGATAAACCTGGTCAGTTCTCATCTTTAGAAGGTAATTTTAGCAATGTCAAACACATTGAATTCGTAGACCAAAATCCTATTGGAAGATCATCGCGTTCCAA
>CAXBHA010000710.1:0-1968 GCA_963974955.1 uncultured Yeosuana sp.
CTGTATGTCACGCCATCAACATCCGATTGTCAAGCAATCAAATAGAATATATCATCAATAATTCTGAAGACAAGGTCATTTTTGTAGATGCTACATTAGTTCCTCTTTTAGAAAAAATTGCACCGCTACTCGAAACTGTAACCCATTACATATTAATAAATGCACCTGAAAATTTTACAAGCACTTTACCAAACACAATTCATTATGAAGAATTAATAGGAGACCAATCAGAAGATTTTGAGTGGCCTATTTTAAATGAAAATGATGCTTGCGGTATGTGTTATACCAGTGGCACGACAGGCCATCCAAAAGGAGTTTTATATTCGCATCGGTCAACTTTTTTGCATGCATCTGCGTTTAATTCTCCTAATGCAGGAAATTTAAGCAATAGAGATACCCTTTTGTTGATTGTGCCCCAATTTCACGTCATGGCTTGGGGAGCGCCCTATTGTTGTCTCCTATCAGGAACAAATATGGTTATGCCTTCTTCTAATTTACAGCCCGAGGCAATTATCAAGATGCTGAAAGAAGAAAAAGTGAATAAAGCCAACGGTGTTCCAACTATATGGTTAGGCGTGTATTATGCCTTGAAAAATAATCCACCAAAAGAAAAATTAGCATTGGAAGAATACCTTGTTGGCGGTTCTGCCCTACCAAAAAGTCTTATTGAAGGTTTTGATAAGGATTTCGGGATAAGAGGTGTTCATTTGTGGGGAATGACCGAAACTTCTCCATTGGGAACAGCAAGTCGGCTACAACCAGAACACGAGCATTTATCAGAAAACGAAAAACTGGATATCCGCGCGAAACAGGGTGTTGCATTTCCGGGTGTAGAAATACGAATTGTAACAGATGAGGGGACTTTGGCTCCAAATGATGGAAAAACCATGGGAGAGCTTCAAATAAAGGGTGCGTGGATTGTGAGTTCCTATTTTAAAACCACTAATCATGACAGCTTCACAGAAGACGGGTGGTTTAGAACAGGCGATGTATGTACTATAGATGGAGAGGGGTACATGCAAATTATGGATAGAACCAAAGACCTTATAAAAAGTGGAGGAGAATGGATCTCCAGTGTTGCTTTGGAGTCAGCTTTAATGGCCCATCCAAATATTAAAGAAGCTGCAGTAATCGCAATACCAGATGAGAAATGGGTAGAAAAACCTTTGGCTTTAATAGTATTGATAAATAATGAGGACAAAATTTTAGATGAAGAATTAATTGAATTTTTATCGAGAGACTTTGTAAAATATCAAATTCCCAAAGACTATATTTATATAAATGACGTGCCAAAAACTAGCGTAGGTAAATTTGATAAAAAAGAGATTAGAAGACTTTTTTCCGAAGGAAAACTTACTTAAACAGAATAACTGATAATTCATAATCAATTAAAATATTTCAAATATGATCAACAGATTGTCCTCAACAAATGAAGCATTATCTTTAATTGCAAAATTAAAAGAAACGCACGGAGAGCTTATGTTTTATCAAGCAGGTGGTTGTTGCGAAGGCACACAACCACAATGTTTTGAAAAAGGTAGGTTTTATTTACGTTCCAACGATGTATTGATTGGTAAGATTGAGGATTGTGAATTTTGGGTAGATAGAGATTTATTTGAGTATTGGCAATACTCACATTTTACACTTGATGTAATAGATGGGTTTGGTGCTGGTGGGTTCTCATTAGAAACTCCGTTGGGTAAAACATTTAAAATCCATTACCGCCTATTTACCGAAGATGAATTAAATGATTTATCACCCGTAAAAAGAGAAAGTTAGAAAGCAAATGACCTGCTGGTAACAATGTATATAAAAAATAGGCGAAATGGTAGTTAAATCAAGGCTTTTGGCTCGTATCAAGTTTCGTGCTTAACCGAAAGTTTCGTGCTTCGTAATCGCCTACTTTTCATATACTAACCGTTACCTTGCATTAAAAACACGCACTCAAACGCAAGTTTTGCGGAAAAA
>CAXBHA010000711.1:0-1965 GCA_963974955.1 uncultured Yeosuana sp.
GACCGTGATTCTTTGGATCTTCTTGCTGAGTTCTAATTTGTGTATAAAACTCTTGTAAAGTTTTTGCGTTTTCGATTGCTGCCGTTAACATAAATTCCAGTCTTTTTGAGGATTATTCGTTATTTTAAATAATTGATCTTCATCGTAATCATCGGCGCCTCTTAATTGCACGTGCACAAATTTACTATTTTTGTTTCTCAAATCAATTACAGGTCGCGGATTGCCTTGACCCCAATAGTGTATTTGCGTATTCCAACCAACATCAAGTTCTTTCCATTTCATATTCGCGACTTCGAGCATCGCATGAGCGTAATTTTGATCAAGCCAATAGAATCTTCCCATACCCTTTGAGCGGATATAGTCCATATATTCTTGGAATGGTACCCAAGTTGTACGAGCCTTTTTTAGGCCTGCTTTTGAAAACACAACCATTCCCGCGTTATAAACTTTAGGTCGACCTTGATCGTCTAATCGCAAATCTACATTCCACTTTTCCTTAACGTATTTTAGCCAAAGTTTATCGTTTGCGCTACATATGCAACCGCCGATAACTTGCTCTGTTCTTAGTTTTGGCTGTAATGGTTCTTCACATATTGCAACTTCGCAATCTTCCATTTCGTCAAAAAGATTTTCTTTTAAATTTTCGACAGCGAAAACATCCACATCAATAATTGCAACGTTGTCATATTCCCAAAATGTTTCGTCAAGAAGAGGATTTAACCATTCGTAATAAATTGGACAATCACAAACTTTTCCTGCTTGAACTATGTCATGATCGAACCTATATTCAGCACCAATCGACTTAGCATAAGCCTTCATATTTTTTATGCTTGCTTTTACGCCGGATCGCATTGGACCATACCAACATTGATAAATTAAGTTTTTCATTTTCCTTCTAATTCTAAAATATTGCGTGATGTATTTTTCCAAGACTCTGGAAAAATTTTTATTGCGTTATTCGGTATTTCTTTATTATTAAATTTTTCTTCAATGTTTTTTAACTTTTGTATTTCTTTGGTATTAAAATTATTCTTATGATAATGTATATAATGTACACCATAAAAGTGAGAATATTCATTAATATCTCTTGGAGGAAATATGTTCCATGATTTAGATAATTGAACATAAGAATCACATTTTTCTTTTACAATTTCATTTAAACAACACTGGTCATAATGTTCTTTATTTTTATACTTTTCCATTTTTTTATCTATGTAATCATTAGAACATTTATTTCTAAGTGACTTCTTAACACCTATAAAACCTGCGTTAAAATATCCTGTTTTTACTCTTTGTGGTAAAGGATAATCGGTGCATGCAAAAAACTCTTCTTCGTACTTATTCATAATTTGAAAAATATTAGGCGCGTTTTTAGATATAACTAAGTCTGCATCTACATACACGATATTATCATAATTATTATATTCATCTAAATCTAAAAAAATCGCCATTCTTTGCCATGTTGGAGAGTAATCAGGAAAAACATTCAAATCACTTATACATTTAAAATCACAACCAATTCTATTAGACCATTCCTTACCTCTTTTGACTGCGTATTCGTATAATTCGTTGCAATAAGAATGAGTACCTCCACCTTTAGAAGAATTATTTACTACGTTTGTCATCAGTATTAAGTTTTTCATATCATATTAATCCTCTCTTTACCATTTCCCTATAGTTTTCAATCTTAGTTCTTTTAGGGCCAATGGGTGTTACCTTTGTTCTAATGTGAATCATCTCAGCGTTTTCGATTCCTTCTCTATAACTACAATGGCACCATCTAAACCCTCCTGGTAAAACTTGCGCGTTGTTGGGAATTTTGGCGAGAGTGGCAAGCCTTGCCATCATACCTTCATCTACAAATGCTTTATTGAATTGGACCATTTCGCCCATGCTAATTAAATTTCGTAATTTAATTCTCCATTCTTTTTCTAATCTCCAAATAGCTCCTCCCCAATATCCATA
>CAXBHA010000712.1:0-1965 GCA_963974955.1 uncultured Yeosuana sp.
ATTCGTCATAACCATGAATCGATTTTAAAACCTCCGTATTGAACAACGTCATACCGGTAGCTTCTTCGTTCGATTTAAAGTTTATTAAATATTCATGAAAAGGAATATCCTTTTTTGATTCAGCTTCATTTAAAAATCCGACTTGAAAATAAATAGCTTCTTGATTCAGTTTTAAATTCTGCAATATTTCAACAAAATTTGGATGAAAAATCATATCCATATCACCAACAAAAAAAAATGGGGTTTTGCAATTTTTCAATACAATATTTATAGCCCTTGATTTACACCATAGTTGTTGTTCTGTATTACATCTAATTAACTTGACGAATGTATAAGCTTGCACCAATTCATTAATCTTTGCTTTGCTGCCATATTCAACCAAAACGACTTCAAACTCTTTATTCGTTTGATTTTTTAAAGATTCCAAACACCTTGTTACAAGGCTTATATCTCTATTGCGGAATGTAAGTATGATGGTTATCAATTATTTAAGGAAATTTTTTATTTGTTCATTATTCAACCCTTTTGTTTTAAAAATCCATTTTTTAAAAGCTTTTATTGTGAATAGTTTTTTAAATATTTTTTCTGAAATAAAGTAACTTGTTTCTTTTGAAGTCAACTTTTTTATAGAATCAAAATTGTCATATACCTTATGTTCGTCTTTTAAAGAATCATATAAATTAAGCATCCAAGGCTCTTTAGTATTACCTAAATGGTACGCAAAATTATCATAAGTAGCTAATCTATAGCCACCCATTTTTAATACGGGAATATCAGTATAGAGATATTCACTATCACCTCCAAGCATATATTTGCTATTCTTTTTTGGCATTTTATTAAATACTTCTTTCTTATATGTCCCCACAAAATGTGATGCTCCAACTACAGCTAAATCACCATTGTTGGATTTTAATGTAGCAATAACATCTTTGTATTTAACATCTAACCATGGCCAACCTATACTTTTAGCAAAACGAGTCATAGCTTCTTTATTTTTTACAGGGCGAAATTTAAGTTTATTTGAAAATAAATATCGCATCCATATATTACTCGTTAACCTAAGCTGTGTTCTAAAAACGGGGACAGGACAAACCACTCCTGCTTTTGGAAATGACTTAAAAATGTTCAAAACTTGGTCTTCCCAACAATTTAAAAAAAGAACATCCGCATCAGTAATAGTTATTAAGCGTTCTTCAGTAGTTTTCAATGCTTTTAAAATGGCATTTATTTTACCAATATTATCTTTTTCAACAATAAGTTCATCAATATAACCACCTTCAAATAGTGTTATTAATTTTGCATGAACATTAGCACAACTTCCACTATTTATTACAGAAATTTTTAATGGAGATAGTGATGTTTTTTTTATAGATAACAAACACATTTTAAAAATGTCAAAGGAATCATTGTAATAATCATTTTCATGAGGAATATACAAAGGAATTATTACCCGATGAGAACAAGGTTCTTTTTTTAAAAGCTTATCTTTTGATATATTTTTTCCTTTTCTCATTTTAAAAAGGGCAACTATTTAAAAGTTGTTTTTTTCTCAATTCTAAAATTATAGGATTAGGCAACAAAACTTTTTTGTTGTCGTTCAAAAGTTGTTTTAATTTTTCATAGCATAAATCACTTGGTTCTATACGATTCTCGCTTTTAAAATTAATATTCATTGACTCAAAATAATCATAAAACTTAATATTATCTCCAGAAAGTTTATTGGAAAATTTTACCCACAGTGATGGAATACCATATCCTTGTGGCACTATAACTCCATGTAATGATGAAGAAATAATTTGCTCACATTCTAGAATATGCCTCGTTGTTTTTTCAACAGAATTAGTAAGCAAATTTATAACTTTCGTGCGACTGTCATTTTTAAAAACCTCACAGACTTCTTTATAGTCAATGTAGTGAGGGATTACACCAATAGTGTATTTTTTTTTAACTAATGGTTTGTAAAAA
>CAXBHA010000713.1:0-1963 GCA_963974955.1 uncultured Yeosuana sp.
GGCAAATTACGGGCATTCAAACCGATTATTAATGAGATGATAATAGTCATTTAAAATAAGTAATTTTAAAGTACCTTTAGTTTAAGATCCATAATAAACAATTACATGGCGTTTATAGACTATTATAACATCTTAGGTATTTCAAAAACAGCAACCGAGGCCGACATAAAAAAAGCCTATCGGAAATTAGCACGTAAATACCATCCAGATTTAAACCCAAATGATAGGGTTGCCGAAAAAAAATTCAAAGAAATCAATGAGGCCAATGAAGTTCTGAGCCATCCGGAAAATCGAAAAAAATACGACCAATATGGTGAGAATTGGCAACATGGCGAGGCGTATGAAAAAGCCCAAAAACAGCAACAACGCTATCAGAAAAGTTATCAAGGTGCATCTGGTGGTTATTCACAAGAAGATTTTTCAGATTTTTTTGGTAGTATGTTTGGTGGAAGATCTTCAGGTTCTCAACGTCGGCAAGTAAAATTTAGAGGACAAGATTTTAATGCCGAATTGCAACTGGACTTAAAGGATGTTTACACATCGCATAAACGCACCTTAACCGTTAATGGGAAAAATATTAGAATTACGATTCCTGCTGGTATAGAAAATGGACAAATTATAAAAATAAAAGGACATGGAGGCAAAGGTGTCAATGGAGGACCCAATGGCGATTTACTTATTCAGTTTTCAATAGTTAACCATTCGAAATTTAGGAGAGATAACGACAATCTTCACGTAACCGTAGATTTAGATTTGTATAAGGCCCTATTGGGCGGGGAGATTATGGTTGATACGTTTAATGGAAAAGTAAAACTCAACATTAAACCCGAAACTGAAAACGGCACTCAAGTAAAACTTAAAGGCAAAGGATTTCCTAAATATAAAAAAGAAGGTGAGTTTGGTGACTTATATATCACCTATCAAATAAAAATACCTACTCACCTTTCGGAAAAAGAAAAAACATTGATAAAAGAACTGCAAAAACTACGTTAATAATGGAAACAAAAGATTTAATACCCATACAACTACTTTGTAAGCGCTATAACGTTCCTGTCTCCTTTATCAATACGTTGCAAGACTTTCAGCTAATAGAAATAATCGTTGAAAAAGATGGTTTTTTTATTCATAAAACCCAAATAAAAGAAATTGAGAAAATAATGCATTTACACTACGATCTAGACATTAATTTAGAAGGTGTCGATGCCATTTATAACCTGCTTGAACAAGTTGAATCTTTAAAACAAGAAATAACAATATTACATAACAGATTACGGTTTTATGAAGATTCGTAATTGAATACTTATGAATGAATAACAATAGGGTATGCTCACATTTAAAAACTTCAATATTGCCGATTGGTTTTCATTTTACAGACTATTTGCAGCACCCTTTTTATTGGTTTTAATTTGGTTTGACCTCCGATTTATTTTTACCTGGCTTTTATTGATAAGCTATTGCACAGACGCTATTGATGGTTATTTGGCAAGAACATTAAAAATTACAAGCGCCAGAGGATCGCAACTCGACTCCTTTGGCGACCAAATAACACTTATAATTGGCTTAATTGGTTTGTTTTATTTTGAAACCAATTTTATTAAAACAAACCTGGTATTAATTCTTATTGCATTTATACCCTACATCCTCCAAATGCTTATTGCCTATTTTAAGTATGGTAAAGCAACGGCATTTCATACCTGTTTAGCAAAACTAAGTGCTGTTTTGCAAAGTATGTTTATTTTATGGTCGCTATTTTTTACACCGCAATATGTTCTGTTTTATATAATGATTATAGTAGGTTTATTGGAAACCTTTGAAGAAATAGCACTTATTTTTATGTACGATAATTGGGCCTCGGATGTAAAAGGTGTTTTTTGGGCATTACGGGACAAACGACGGTTAAAAAAGAGATTGAATGTCCGCATTCATTCATAATACCATTTTTGTCATTCAGAATGGAGTGAAA
>CAXBHA010000714.1:0-1961 GCA_963974955.1 uncultured Yeosuana sp.
CCGATAAAAACAAAAGCCTGGAAGATGTAGAAACCGCGGTTGACGCCGATGGCGTAAAGGCTATTATTAAAGAGGCCATGCGTACCGATACTGATTTACCCTTGTACGTGGTTTGTGGCGGTAACCTTACCAACATAGCGAGTGCTTATCTTCTAGAGCCTAAAATTGCCGAAAAATTGACCGTGGTTTGGATTGGGGGCCCGGAATATGAAGGTCTTGCTTTACCACCTCCCGGATATACTGCTTTGGAATACAATCTAGGGATGGATATCAAAGCAGCGCAAGTGGTGTTCAATGCGTCAAATCTAAAATTATGGCGGGTGCCTAGAAATGTGTACCGGCAACCTATTATGAAGGACGCAGAATTACTGACCCATGTAAAGGATAAAGGAGCGCTTGGTAATCAAATGATGCCGGTCTTTACGAAACCAACCTTTCCCGGAAGGAATATTAGGGTCTACCAGCAGTTGGATAATCGTTTATTGTTCGGTGATTTTTTTGCCAAGTTAGAGTTGTTGGCAAGGTAGAAGCACTAATTTTTTCGACCGCTTAGTCTTTCAAGGGTATCCATCACCAAAAGTCCATCGGCTGCGGAGCATGGATTTTCACCCTTTCCCAAAAAGCAATCAACGGTAGCGGCAATCATGGGTTACTGCACGTGTTTGGGTTTGGTAAATGAAAACATCTCCAAACTACTTTTGTTTTCCAGCCGTACCTTGTCCCCAAAGAAGGAGAATTCAATTTTTCCTTGGGTGCCGTAAATGGTACACACTTCTTTTTTGTTCAATTCCGAAGCCTGGAAATTCCAAAGGCCTCTAAATTGAATTCCATTTTCAAAATGGATGATGCCATTGACCGTATCCTCTACCAAAGGATTTTTGTGTGAAGAATATGAGAATCCACCAACTTTTTTATCGGGCAAAAATAGGTAAATAGTAAATCGATTTGATGAGGGGCCATATCATAGAAAAACCCACCGCCAAAAATCTCGGGATTCAATCGCCAGTTTTCTTAGGTAGCAGCAACAATGTCAGAATTTCTGGGGTGTAGGATTTGGATATCCGCATGGGTGATATTTCCAATGGCCAAATTTTCTAGAAGTTCCTGTACTTTCAAAAATGCCTGTAGTTTTCTTCTATAATGGGGCGAACGTTAGTTTGGCTTTACTTTTGGCAACGGCATCACAAATTAGTTGCGCTTCATTTGTATCTAAAAGCCATTGGTTTTTCCAAATACACATGTTTACACGCTGCCAGCGCGGCAAGGGCATATTTTAAATGCGAGGAGGGTGGAATAGCAATATACACCGCAGTGATGTCCTTATTTTCAAGAATATTATTGGCGTTATCGGTCCAGTGGGGCACTTGATGCCGTTCTGCAAAATCCTTGGCTTTGAACCATTCCTTCGAATGACGCTGGTCAAGGATGAATTTTCTATACTTTGAAAAGCAGGTCCGCTTTTCACTCCGGCCACATCACCCCATCATATGATTCCCAAATGTACTCCTGTCATCTGAACTTTTAAAAAGAATGAACCACTAAAGTATCTTAATATTTAGTTTTCCTTAAATCTGGAAGGGATAAATTACTATTGGGGCGGGTATGGATTTATCCATAGCAATATAAAAAAGTCTCATAAATCATTTATTGACAAGGCTTTCTATTTACTCGCTTCGGTTTGGACTGGCATTCCTTGGGATTCGCTCAAGATAGACTTATGGTCCATGATTTTCAGTTTAAAATTTAATATTAGACACAAAAAAAGCCTTTAATTTTTTGAAGGCTTTTGCGGCCTGGAAAGGACCTGAACTTTTACCCAAAACTCCCCATACAATGGCCTACCAAGGGGTTAATTTTGCGGCTCACCATATTGTTCACTTTTTAATATATATTTAATGTTGGTATAAAGTTTCTAACTGTTACCCTAGGATTTTTACGACCCATAAAAAGTTCGATTCTTA
>CAXBHA010000715.1:0-1956 GCA_963974955.1 uncultured Yeosuana sp.
TAGACGTTGGTTGTTCAAAATGGTAATGCCTTAATTGATGCTCACGCTGCCTTCCCGTACTAAAACTAGACACACGCTTTAAATAGCCAATAACCCGCGTTGCATGGTCAACATCTGAAGATCCACAAGATGTACATCTATAGGCTGTCTTTTTATCAATAGCATTACATTCGTTACAAATAGTAATCCTAATGTTGAAACAGAAATAGTTGCATCCCGCATTGGCTGTGGCATGAATGAGTTTAATAAATCCTTCTTTGTTTGGTGCTTCTTCTAAATTAAGATGAAGTGCCGATCCACCATCAAGATATTTTATAATCTCATTGCCATGCAAAATAATTTTATCAAGTGTATTGGTTTGTTCATCTTCCACTACATAGAAATATGAGTTATAACAGTCTCTTGTTACATAAAGCCCCTCTTGCCGGTCCCATTTCGCGTTTTTTACTCCCAAATTTTCAGCCGGAACGAATTCGGTATTAAACATATAACCATACTTCTTTTTCGCCAATTTGTTCTCATCGTAAATGGCTTTTAAATGGGTGTTTACAAATTTTTTGTAGTCATTATTATTCCCTACAGATATCCCTTGACTTTCGGCAGCTTCAACCATACCATTGATGCCAATTGTTAAAAATTGCTTGTCAAGCGTTATAAATCCGGCGTTGTAAACCGGCAGTAATCCAGCTTTTTCGTATGCTTCAATAAGCTTTCTATAAGCCACTTGATATTGATGGATTTTTTGAACTTCTTCAACAATATTGGCTCCTTTTTGCACCAATCTGTTCATATTAAGTGTAATCACATTTATAGAACCGGTCGCTACACCTCCAGCTCCCAAAGAATAGCTAAATGTGTTATCGCTTATTTCACTTCGCAGTCTGCAGCAGGAGGCTAAACTATCGGCGCTTTCAGACTGATATATGAAAAACGAATTGCCTTTACTTAATTCTTGGGCACACATGTCTGTAAATTCTTCGTCTACAGGTTTTCCTTCTTTTACCAACATGGCAGCCGTAACTACTGGAAAGGTTAAAATAGCTTTATTACGTTCGTTATTAAACCATTTCATAAAATAGGCCTGTAACCTTTTTACGCTTTCCCATTTTGGTTTGGTCATGTCTGGAAACACAAAATCTCCAAACATGCTATTAAAATACGCTTCGTCATATAATGATATGTTCCAAAATACAGATTGGTATCCCCTAGCGGCTGCAGGTTGATTAACCGCATACACGACATGCTGCAAATGATTTGCAATGAGTTTGTCATGAGTCTCTAAATAATTTTCACCATAATCATAGGATGCAAAATAATCAAAATACATTAAAAATTCAACGGTTGCCAGAGCTCCTGCAAACTGGGAACTCACTGCAAAAACCAGATTGACAAATTCTCCACAAAAACTTTCTAGATGCCTAGGCGCTTTGCTCTCGCCTCCAATTTTTGTAAGGCCATCGAACAAAAACGGGTACATACTAATGGAAACGCAATAGGGTTTTAAGGACGTTTCATCATGAACATAAATTTCATGGGATTCTATTTGTCTGATATATTCATTTGCCAAAGCCTCACCAAAAAGTGAGGCTATTTTACGTTTTACCAAAGCTCTATTCACCTGAATATTGATATCCTTATTTAATTCTGCTTCCATCGTTGCAATGTTTTTCGAAGTCACATTCGCGTTGGCATCAACTTTAGAGCCATCAGCAGCATTAGAAGACTGGATATAGTGGTCAATAAATTCAATTTTTTGATTTACTTGGGCGTTGGTAAGTCGGATCATAATGTTAATTTTTTTGAATGTCCGTAATTTGTCATAAGTCCGAAAATATAATAACTTTGCCATTCCGACAAAGGAGGAATCTCATTGATTTTCAATAGATTCTTCATTTCGTTTCACTCCATTCTGAATGACAAAATTGGTATTATGAATGAATACGGACATTCAATTAA
>CAXBHA010000716.1:0-1948 GCA_963974955.1 uncultured Yeosuana sp.
AAAATGGGTAAAAAAGGGCAATTTTTTAGCAAATGGAAAAAGTTTAAATGAGTTCGAGTGGTATTATTAAGAACA
Organism: uncultured Yeosuana sp.; assembly: GCA_963974955.1. GTDB lineage: Bacteria > Bacteroidota > Bacteroidia > Flavobacteriales > Flavobacteriaceae > Yeosuana. The sequence goes on from CAXBHA010000716.1 coordinate 76, forward strand.
GTTATCATAAAAGAAAGTAAAGAAGTTCTAGAGCGTCTTCACAAATCTGCTATATCTCATCAGGTAAAAACACACTTACTTTTTTTGCTTCAAAACGAATTAACACTCCAAAAAAGTTATCGTTATGCCTTGTTTTAGAGCGTTTTATAAAAATTGTGACTGAATATTAACTTAACGAATTAATAAGAAACCTATGAATAAAAATATCGTCAAACTCCTTTTGCGACTTGCCATATCGCTCGGGTTTTTATCCGCTGTAGCCGACAGATTTAGAATTTGGAGCATAGAAATTTCTGTTTGGGGAAATTGGGGAAATTTTTTAAACTACACTCAACTAATAAATCATATAATTAATACACAACTTTGATTAATAATTATAGCACAGCATTAAAAAATAAGATTATCACGAATTAAATAAGTTCTAATTTAGAAAATCACATTAAGTTTATTGCCATTTAGTTTAAATTGACTACAATCCTCATTTAAACGTTAAAGTTTTCTTAAAAAGAGACTAATTCGGCGTCCCTGAAATTTTCACCCTCTGAAACACCCTTTAAAACCTCATAATCTTAAACTTAAATTAATTCCGCCTTGAGAGTACAATGACCTTTATCATATGGTGAAGGTCTTTTTTATTTCCTGCTCAAACCAAATATTGTAAACGCTATTTTCTTTCTTTTTTCAAAAACCTAACAAAAGTCATGTTTTAAAATAAAATATAGTTGTTAATTTGGTTTGTAATCGGGAAAAACCCAACTCAGATTATGCCAGAAAAAGGGAATATGCATCTTTATATTCTCTTTTTTTATTGTATATCCCATATCATTTTAAAGAGTATTTCTATTAAAGCCAAAAGAACCTAGCAAGTGTTTTTAAAACCTATGGTTTTAATTACCTTTGTGTAACTTTATAAATAAGCGTATGATATACTCAATGACCGGTTACGGAAAATCTATCTTGCAATTGCCTACAAAAAAAATAACGATTGAATTAAAATCTTTAAATAGTAAAAATTTGGATTTAAATGCAAGAATGCCCTCAATTTACAGAGAAAAAGAACTTGAAATCAGAAAACTTCTCGCAGAAAGATTGGATCGTGGTAAAGTAGATTTTTCCATTTTTGTTGAAATGACTGCCGAAGATACATCAACCCAAATAAATGCCCCTGTTGTAAAACAATATATCAATCAGTTAAAAAAAGTTGTAGATGGCAATGAAATAGAACTTCTCAAAATGGCTGTACATTTTCCCGATGCACTTAATACTGTTCGTGAAGAAATTGATGACACCGAATGGAAAGCCATTCAAGATGAAATAAATACAGCTATAGTCGAAATAACCAATTATAGATTGGACGAAGGCAAAGTACTTGAACAAGAGTTTAATAAACGTATTGACCTGATTAGCGGATTACTAGAACAAGTAATCGCCATGGATCCAGACAGAATTGAAGGTGTTCGTGAGCGTTTAACAAAAGGGATTGAGGAATTAAAGGGAAAGTATGATGAAAATCGATTTGAACAAGAATTAGTATATTATATTGAAAAATTTGATATTACCGAAGAGAAAGTACGCTTAAAAAATCATTTGGATTATTTTACAGAATCCATAAACTCTAAAGATTCCAATGGTAAAAAACTAGGTTTCATTGGCCAGGAAATAGGACGAGAAATAAATACCATTGGCTCAAAAAGTAATTATGCGCCCATGCAACAATTGGTGGTACAAATGAAAGATGAGCTTGAAAAAATTAAAGAGCAATTATTAAATGTTCTTTAGTTTAGTCGCAGTATTCAGTCTCAGTTAGCAGTAAAAATTAGTCATCAAGTCGAGCACAGTCGAAATGCCTTTAAAATAAAATAAATATTGAACA
>CAXBHA010000717.1:0-1948 GCA_963974955.1 uncultured Yeosuana sp.
AGAAAGCCAATTCCGGGCATCCGGGAGGCCCCATGGGTGGAGCAGATTTTATGCATATTTTATACTCAGAGTTCTTTGATTTTGATCCTTCTGACATGACATGGCCTTTTAGGGACCGTTTTTTTATGGATGCTGGCCATTTATCTACTTTAATGTATGCTCAATACTATCTTTTAGGAAACTACAAAAAAGATGATGTTGCTAATTTCAGACAATGGGGCTCTATAACACCAGGCCATCCGGAAGTTGATGTAAAAAGAGGTATTGAAAACACGTCCGGTCCATTGGGTCAAGGCCATGCAATGGGTATTGGTGCTGCCATTGCCGCTAAATTTTTAGGTGCCCGTTTTGGTACTTGGATGGACCATAAAATCTATGGTTTTATTTCAGATGGTGGTGTTCAGGAAGAAATTTCCCAAGGAGCAGGTAGAATTGCGGGACATTTAGGGTTGAACAATTTTATCATGTTTTACGATTCCAACGATATTCAATTATCAAGCGCTACTGATGAAGTGACCAGCGAAAATACCGCCATGAAATATAAAGCTTGGGGCTGGAAGGTTATTTCAATAGATGGTCATGATCACGATGAAATAAGAAACGCTTTAACCGAAGCAAATAATGAAACCGAAAAACCTACTTTAATCATTGGAAAAACCATTATAGGAAAAGGTAGTGTAACTGCCGATGGTAGCAAATACGAAGGATACTGTGAGTTACACGGACAACCTATTGGGCATACAGGAGCTGATTATACTAAAACCTTGTTGAATTTAGGAGCAGATCCTGAAAACCCATTTGATATTTACAGGGATGTAAGCACTTTTTATAAAGAGATAATAAAGCAAAAAACAGCCAACGCGGCTAGAAAGAAATTAGAGATTGCAACCTGGAAAAAAGAAAATGAGGCGCTTTCAAATAAATTGGACCGATTTTTATCAGGCAAACTCCCTGAATTGGATTTCGAATCGATTGAGCATAAAGCAGGATTAGCGTCAAGAGTTGCTTCTTCAAATGTTTTAGGCTATTTGGCAGGAAAAGTGGAAAACATGATTGTGTCCTCTGCCGATTTATCCAACAGTGATAAAACGGATGGGTTCTTAAAGAAAACAACAGCCCTTAAAAAAGGTGATTTCAGCGGGTCATTTTTACAGGCCGGTGTTGCCGAATTGACCATGGCATGTATCGCAAACGGATTAGCTTTGCACGGTGGAATAATTCCTGTAGTGGCAACCTTCTTTGTGTTTTCAGATTATATGAAACCGGCCATACGTTTAAGTGCGATTCAAGAATTACCCGTAAAATATGTTTGGACACATGATGCGTTTCGTGTAGGGGAAGATGGTCCAACCCATCAACCGGTCGAGCAAGAAGCGCAAATACGTTTGCTTGAAAAACTTAAAAACCACAGTGGAAAACCAAGTTTCTTAGCGTTACGTCCAGCAGATTCTGCTGAAACCACAGTGGCATGGAAAATGGCTTTGGAAAACAAAGAGACTCCAACAGGTTTAATACTTTCAAGACAAAACATCAAAGATATTCCAGCAATGGGCACTTCAAGATATACTGAAGCATTGGCATCAGAAAAAGGCGGGTATTTAGTTAAGAAAGCAGCGAACCCAGATGTGGTTTTAATAGCTAACGGATCGGAAGTTTCAACATTGGTTGAAGCTGCTGAATTATTGGAAGAAAGAGAACCTCTTAAAGTAAGTATTGCTTCCATCATTTCAGAAGGCCTATTCAGATTACAGTCAAAAGCGTACCAGGAAAGCACCATTCCAAAAAACACCCCGTTATATGGCTTAACAGCTGGCTTACCGGTAAACATGGAAGGACTTGTTGGCGATAACGGAAAGGTTTTCGGATTGGATCATTTTGGATACTCAGCCCCAGCCAATGTACTTGATGAAAAATTTGGCTTTACTGGAGAGAAAGTATGCCAAAATAT
>CAXBHA010000718.1:0-1946 GCA_963974955.1 uncultured Yeosuana sp.
ATATGGCCTTGGTTTTCTTTTTATTTAGAAAGATCTCTACAGATTCTATCATACCATAAAACGACGTTTCTGCCGTATTAGGGATATATGAAAAGACGGTATTTTTAATATCATTATCAATGGCCTCTAAAACTTTCGGCATTAATAATCTTCCAAGCATTTTTCGTTCTTGGTAAATTTCGGCATCACTACCTCGCGAAAAATAAATACGCTCGAACGAACATGCTTTTCGCTCTAAAGGATTCAATATTTTTTTTATTACCGTTTTACCAGATTTTTTGGTTATAATGGCATAACCAGGATCCAACTCTTTAACATCTTCATATTTTATATTAAATACGGTTTGGATCACAGGACGTTCTGAAGCTACGACGACAATTTCATCATCTTTATAATAATAAACTGGACGAATGCCTGCTGGATCTCGTAATACAAATGAATCTCCATGACCCAATAATCCTGCAATGGCATAACCACCATCCCAGTTTTTAGCGGCTCTTCTTAGAATTTTTGCAACATTTAATCGGTCTGCTATAACTGGCGAGCACTCATTTTTATTATAGCCTTCATTTTTTAAATCCTTATATATTTTGCTAACAGCATCATCTAAAAAATGACCGATTTTTTCCATAATGGTAATCGTGTCTGTATATTCCTTAGGATGCTGACCTAAGTCAATTAGATTTTGAAATAATTCTTTAACATTGGTCATGTTAAAGTTGCCCGCAAGAATTAGATTTCTATGTTGCCAGTTATTTTGTCTTAAAAACGGATGAACACTTTCTACACTGTTTTTACCAAACGTGCCGTACCTAACATGTCCTAAAAGGACTTCTCCAATATAAGGGATATTCTTTTTTTGAAGAGCAACATTATCAACATACTCAGGGTTTTCGGTAAATTCTTTATTAATACGTTGATTAATTTGAGCAAAAATATCTTGTATGGGCTGTTGTGCTATTGAACGCACTCTGCTTATATAACGCTCACCCGGAATTGTGTTTAATTTAATACTCGCAAAACCAGCTCCATCTTGACCTCTATTATGCTGTTTCTCCATCATAAGATACATTTTATTAACACCATAAAAAGCACTTCCATATTTTTCTTTATAGAATTCCAATGGTTTTAAAAGTCTTATGACAGCTATTCCGCATTCATGTTTTAAAGCATCACTCATTTTAAGTAGTATAATTTATTTTTGTCTTTAATAGTAATTAAAAACGCGCTCTATTTGAGCGCGTTCGTTTTTATGTTAATTGTATTTCAAATTGAGTTAGTTTTTTAAACTGCATTAATCGTTTATGGACTTCGTCAGATGATAATGTTTTCATTCGTTCTGTTCCAAACTTTTCAACACAAAACGAAGCTAAAGTCGATCCATATATTACGGCGTTTTTCATGTTTTCAAAGGAAGTATCCCCAGTTTTTGCAATATATCCAGCAAATCCACCAGCAAAGGTGTCGCCAGCTCCTGTTGGGTCAAATACTTCTTCTAATGGTAAGGCCGGTGCATAAAACACATTATCATTATGAAATAATAAAGCCCCGTGTTCTCCTTTTTTTATGACGACATATTTTGGACCCATTTCATGAATTTTCCTTGCAGCAACCACCAATGAGTATTCACCCGTTAATTGTCGTGCTTCTTCATCATTTATTGTAATAACGTCAATACGTTTAATAACTTTAAGTAAATCCTCAAGCGCACTATCCATCCAAAAATTCATGGTATCTAAAACAACCAATTTTGGCTTAGAAGTCATTTGGCCCAAAACACTAGATTGAACCATGGGATGCAAGTTTCCTAACATAACGACTTCGGCATCGCGATAATTTTCTGGTACAACCGGATTAAAATCCGCTAAGGTGTTGAGTTCTGTGACGAGTGTATCACGGGAATTCATGTCATTATGATACTTACCACTCCAGAAAAAGGTTTTTCC
>CAXBHA010000719.1:0-1946 GCA_963974955.1 uncultured Yeosuana sp.
TTTCTGCCATTTTAGAAAAAGAGGAACTACTGACTTTAAAAGGCAACTTCGTCTTGGTAGAAATGTCTTACTTTAGTCCTCCTCTCAATTTATATGATCTATTATTTCAAATCCAATTAAAAGGCTACAAACCTGTTTTAGCACATCCAGAACGATACAACAGCTATCACAATAATTTTGAAGAATTCTACAAGCTAAAAAGAGCGGGTTGTTTGTTTCAATTAAACCTATTATCCTTAACTGAACAATACGGAAAAGGCGTTCAAAAAACAGCTGAGAAGCTATTAAAAGAAGACCTATATGATTTTGTAGGTACAGATACACATCATCAAATGCATTTAGAATTGTTGCGAAAAATAGCAACCCCAAAGAATTTAAAAAATATTGAGCAGCTTATAAAAAGCACGACTCAGCGTTTTGGAAAATAGACCCATTAAAGAACATACAAATGACATATAAAGAAACGCTATTTTTTATAGGCCAAAGTTTAACCATCAACCATAGCACCGAAAATAAAATAGCAATTGAAAAGCTATTAAAAGAAAACTCGGTTGACTGGGATGCTGTAGTAAAAGTAAGTACGGGGCATTTTGTATTTCCTGCCTTGTATTGTAATTTAAAACGTGCCAACTTTTTACACTATCTCCCTGAAGAATTGGTCAATTACATGGTGCATATAACAGACTTAAACAGAGAGCGCAACCAAAAAATCATAGACCAAGCCAAAGAAATTAACGAGCTGCTCTTAGCCAACAACATCACCCCTATTTTTCTAAAAGGAACAGGTAATTTATTAGAAGGCTTGTATGAAGATATTGCAGAGCGCATGGTGGGTGATATCGACTTTATTGTTTCAAAGGAGGAATATACGAACACAATTAAGATACTTTACGAGGATAACTATAAAAATTTATATGACAATAAAAATCCATTTCCACATACAAGACATTATACTAGAATAATCAAAAAAAATAGAATTGCTGCTTTAGAAATACATACCGAGTTAACCTCTGAAAAGTATTTTAAAAGATTTGGCTATGAATTTATAAAAAAAGACCTTTTAAAAAATACAGAAAATGAAACATTTATTAGTTATGATAATCAATTATGCTTATCTATAATTTCTACCCATATAAATGATAATGGTTTTTTATTTAAACGAATATCTTTAAAAAATTCTTATGATGTGTTTTTATTATCGCTAAAAGTGAATACTCTAAAAGCAGTTACTAGTCTGAAATTTTTGAGTTTCAAATTAAATTCATATTTAGCCACAAGTTATTACGCTCTCGGAAAGCCTAAAAGTATTTTATGGATAAAAAATAGTAGGACTAAAAAATATTTATATAACTTTTTCAAATATTTAGATAAAAAACCTAAACTTAAATTTAAATTATTAAACCTTTTTCTGTTTTTAAAATTAAGAATCTCTATTATTAAAAAAGTTTTTATCAAAAAAGAAATGAGAAAGTGGTTTTTTGAGTTAATAAATTCAAAAAAATGGCAAAATGAGAAGATGATTCAATTAGGTATTAAAAAAAGAATTACTTAGTTTTGAAAGTGCCCACAATCATTCCGAAATGAGCTTTTTAAGCGATTGAGGAATCTTCATTGTTAACTACTCGGCTTCTTATAACTAACTACAAATCAAGAGATTTCTCGTCGTTCGTGCCTCTCTCTGTCGAAATGACAATTGGGTCACGTATGTCATTCCGAAATGAGCCCTTTTAGGCGATTGTCAAATCTCATTATCATTATCATTATCGTTATACTCTAAATCTTAAGATTTCTAAATGATACTCTTAGATACATACAATAACAAAAAAAAAGGAAGCTAATCGCTTCCTTTTTATATTCTTTTAACTTAAGATCCTTTTATACCAAGGTTTTTTAACCCGCTCTACATACGCGTTACCATAACCATAACCATAACCATAACCATAACC
>CAXBHA010000720.1:0-1943 GCA_963974955.1 uncultured Yeosuana sp.
AGAATGCCGCCCTGTCACGGCGGAGGTCGCGGGTTCGAGTCCCGTCCAGACCGCTTTTAAAGTTATCATTTAGAATCAAAACCTCGCTAATCATATGATTGGCGGGGTTTTTTCGTTTTTAGGGTTATATTTTAAAATATATTATTTAACTTTAAATGTCCACAAATCGTCAACAGTTTATTTTTAATCGTCAACATAGTTGAAAATTAGACCTAAATTTTGAAATAACCCTTGGTATAGTTGATTTGACTTTCGTCTCAATGAATGTTTAACAATCTAAAGACGATAACTATGCGTACTTCTTTAACATTTTCTGTGCTTTTTTGGATTTATACCAAACGAGCCCAAAACAACCAGACAAATATTTATGCCCGAATTACCGTAAATGGTAAAAAGGTCAATATCAGCCTTAAACATAAAGTTGATGTTAAAACTTGGAATCCAAAATCCCAAAAATTAAAAGGAAATAGCCCAACCGTTAAAGTAATGAATTTATATCTTGATGAAGTCAAATCAGGAATTGTTCAATGTTATAGGGAACTAAAAATGGCAAATCGAATTCTGACAGCTGAACTCATCAAGGCAAGGTATTTGGGTGAGGATAAAATTCATTATTCCCTTAGGGACATTTTTGAATACCATGATAAAGCCATGGTAAACAAGCTGAAGGCTAATACTATAGGGCATTACAAAACAACTGAAAAGCATGTTTTTGCATACTTGAAAAAAAAGCATAAAACTTTAGATATACACCTTCAGAACTTAGATTATGAATTTATCATTGGCTTTGAGAGTTTCCTAAGGGGCTATCAATCGAGGCCATCGCAGGGAACGATCAGTAACAATGTAGCAATGAAACATATTCAAAGACTTAGAAAAATAATTACTCTAGCTTTTAATATGGAGTGGATTGATAGAGACCCTTTTATTCAATTCAAGCCAAAGTTGGAGAAGAAAGAACGTGAATTCCTTACAGAAACCGAGCTTCAAAAGATTGAGAGTGTATCTTGTCCTATCGAGAGGCTCATGACAGTTAAGGATCTGTTTATTTTCGGTTGTTACACAGGAATGTGCTATGTCGATATTATGAAGCTCAAAAGAGATAATATTTTGTCAGGAATTGATGGCAATAGTTGGATAATGACAGAAAGATTAAAAACAAAGACCCCAGTAAAAATACCGTTGTTGCCAGTAGTGGAATCATTGATAGAGAAATATGAAGATCATCCAAGGACCATGTTTTCAGGTGGATTGATGCCTTACTTGTCTAACCAAAAGTTGAATAGCTATCTAAAAGAAATAGCTGACATGTGTGGTATCAATAAGAACCTTACATTCCATATGGCTCGACATACTTTTGCAACAACAGTAACTTTAAGCAATGGAGTTCCAATAGAGACGGTATCTAAATTATTAGGTCATACCAAAATTGTCACGACTCAAATTTATGCTAGAGTGATAGAAAGAAAGATAAGTGAGGACATGCAAAGGCTAAAAGACCGCTTTTCTGTTCAGAAAACTAGTTTTTAGATATTATTCAATCGTTTTAAGTTATTATATTTTTTTGATTTTGAACTTACAGAATAGATCACTTTTTATAGCTCTAAAAGTGAAATTTTATAATAACCCACAAAATAGTTGTAAAATAAAATGTAATAAAAAAACGTTTAAATCGCGCTTTTTTTACAGCTTTAGCGGTTCTGCATATTTAAGAATGCAAGTATAGAATCGTTTTGCATAAAACCACCGTGAATTTTGAAAATTTCTAGCACAGTTTTTTCGAAATTGGTAACTTAAAATTCAAAAAAAAATCGCGAAAATTAAGCCATGTCTTTTTAACGTGTTTGTATATGGAAAGTTGCGGGATTAAGCAACTAACTTACAAAAAATGGAACGAACCAGAGGAAAATCCGTAGGATTTTCCAAGTAGGCAAGAACCAAGC
>CAXBHA010000721.1:0-1941 GCA_963974955.1 uncultured Yeosuana sp.
TTTTCTGAGCACTTGGTTGAAGTCCCTTTTGAATTTAGGTGGCGAGATTCAAGTCCTACCGAATACAATTTCTGGCGTATTTATACCGGTTTTAAAATAGGATATGTGTTCGCAAGCAAAACTAAATACATAGGTGATTTGGGAAATTTGAAATATAGTGGTATTTCTGATTTTAATGAGATCCAATATGGGTTAACACTTGCAATTGGTTACAATACCTGGAATTTTTATGTGTATTATGCACTAAACCCTTTATTTAAGTCAAACGCTAAATTAGAAGGACAATCTATTGATATGAAAGCCATAAAAATAGGCTTAATGTTTTATGTATTATAACCAGTATTTTAGTAAAATGAGTTGTGGAATTAAACCTATAAAAAAGCCTATTAGTAATTCAATATAAGAATGGGCCCTTAAATGTAGCCTCGATGTTGCGATAGCTCCGACAATGATCGACGTCAATGCTAAAGTGCCATTTATGTTAATGCTAAAATGAATACTCAATGCAATAAAGAACATTAATAAACCTGCAATGGAAATCATATGAATACTTGCTTTAATTTTCAACATGGCTAAAAATAAGCAAGCCAATGTTGAAATCAATATCCCCACAAAAAAATAATATAATTCAATAATTTGATGTACCGTTAAAATTCTATCTATTACTAAATAGACCACAACGCAATTTAAGATTAAGGGGAAAATACGCTCTTTTGTAGTCTCCAAATAAATGGAGGTTACCTTACCTAATGTTCGTAGTAAAAAGAATAATAAAACGGGTAGAATAAAGGTAAGTATAAAGACTGAAATCAGTTTTGCTTTTATGATTTCAATAGGAATATATCTGGGTGATTTAGAAAAATAAAATATAACCCCAAGGATAGGAATTATTAAAGGATGAAAAATAAAAGAGACACTTTTTAAAAATCTATTCATTACATTTCTTTACGCAAGCGAGCCACAGGGATATCTAATTGCTCTCTATATTTTGCAACTGTTCTTCTTGCAATAGGATACCCTTTTTGTTTTAAAATTAAAGCTAAAGTCTCATCGGTTAATGGTTTTCTTTTATCTTCTTCCTCAATTACCGTTTCAAGGATTGTTTTAATTTCTCGAGTAGAGACATCTTCTCCTTGATCATTTTTCATAGATTCAGAAAAGAACTCCTTGATCAGTTTAGTGCCATAAGGGGTGTCTACATATTTACTATTTGCGACTCTAGATACTGTAGAGACATCCATTTCAATCTCGTCGGCAATATCTTTAAGAATCATGGGTTTTAAATTGCGTTCATCTCCTGTTAAAAAATACTCACTTTGATAATGCATAATGGCACTCATGGTAACAAATAGGGTTTGCTGCCGTTGTTTGATGGCTTCAATAAACCATTTGGCCGCATCCAACTTTTGTTTGATAAAAATTACAGCATCTTTTTGTGAATTTGATTTTTCCTTAGAGTCTTTATAACCTTTTAGCATATTATGATACTCTCTTGATACGTGCAGTTCGGGAGCATTTCTTCCATTAAGTGTCAGCTCTAAGTTGCCATCAACAATTTTAATGGCAAAATCAGGGACAATATGCTCTACAATTCTGTTATTTCCGGCATAAGAACCGCCTGGTTTTGGATTTAATCGTTCAATTTCTGAAATGGCATCTTTTAATTGAAGTTCAGAAACATCAAATTTTTGAATAAGTTTTTCGTAATGTTTTTTTGTAAACTGATCGAAGGCATGATCAATAATGTTTATTGACAATTCAATATCCGGTGTTCTTTCTTTTCTGTGTAATTGAATACTTAAACATTCCTGAAGGTTTCTAGCACCAACACCGGCAGGATCTAACTGATGTACAATTTTTAAAACGTGGTCGATTTTATCTTCGGTGGTATATGTATTTTGGGTAAAGGCTAAATCGTCCATAATGTCACTCAGTGTCCTA
>CAXBHA010000722.1:0-1938 GCA_963974955.1 uncultured Yeosuana sp.
AATACCCTATAGTAAATGAATACTATAATCTGTCACGAAATAACGGAGTGCCCATTCTTCAATATGAAGATAATAGATACTTTTTATTTCAAGATAAACAAGCCTTTGTATTTACGGCGCCATTAAATGCGGTGAGTTCAAACTTTTTAAATTCTCCTTTGATTGTCCCAACCTTATATAATATTGGTAAATTAAGTTTTAAAATACCTCCTTTATATTTTAATATTGGACAAGAAAACACCTTCGATGTGTCGGCACAGATGCATCAAGATGATATTTTAACACTTGAAAATAATGATCTTAATATCATTCCCAAACAACAGTACTACAATAATAAAGTTGTAATAACCACTGACGATGAACCGTCTAAATCAGGAATTTATTCTGTTAAAGACAAAAATAAAAGTATACAAAATGTAAGTTATAATTATAACAGAAGCGAGAGTACTCTACTATATCAAGACATTTCCAATTTAGAAAACATAAACACCGGCAATTCAATTTCTGATGTTTTTAATACTTTAAAAAGTGATACAAAAATTAATGAGCTATGGAAATGGTTTGTTATTTTTGCATTAGCGTTCTTGATTATTGAAATGCTCATATTAAAATATTTTAAATGAACATACTTATTAAATCTGCTACAATCATCGATCCTAAAAGTGAATTTCATAACACTACACAAGATTTATTAATTGAAAATGGTGTCATTTCGCATATTGGTCACCAACTAAAAAACCCAAAAAAGTATCAAGAAATCGCTTTTGAAAATCTTCACATTTCTCAGGGATGGTTTGATAGTAGTGTCTGTTTTGGAGAACCAGGTTTTGAGGAACGTGAAACCATTAAAAACGGACTAAAAACTGCAGCATCATCAGGTTTTACAGCTGTTGCCATGAATGCCAACACAAATCCTGTTATAGACTCAAATTCCGATATTGCGTTTGTATTATCTAAAGCTGAACATCATCCTGTAAAACTGCTTGCAATTGGAGCGCTAACCAAAGATGGAAAAGGTGCTGATATGGCCGAATTATTCGATATGCAAAGTGCTGGTGCAATTGCCTTTTACGATTATAAAAAGCCAATTGCAAATTCTAATCTTATGAAATTAGCATTACAATATACTAGTAATTTTAACGGATTAGTGTGCTCATTTCCTCAAGATAATAATATTACAGGTTTAGGCGTAATGAATGAAAACATTACGAGTACGTCTTTAGGTTTAAAAGGAAACCCAACCATTTCGGAAGAATTACAAGTGGCAAGAGATTTGTTTTTGTTGGATTATACCTGCGGAAAATTACACATACCAACCATATCTACAGCAGGCTCTGTCTCTCTAATTCGGGAAGCCAAAGCGAACAAATTAGACGTTACTTGTAGCGTTGCTATTCATAATTTATTTTTTACCGATAACGTATTAACTGATTTTGACACCAAATACAAAGTATTACCTCCATTAAGAACCCAGAAAGACGTGGATGCCTTAATTGAAGGCATTAAAGATGGTACTATTGATATGGTAACCAGTGACCACAATCCGATTGATGTAGAACAGAAAAAGGTTGAGTTTGATTATGCAACCTACGGAACTATTGGCTTAGAAAGTGCTTTTGGAGCCTTACAAACAATTTTTACTTTAAAGAAAACCATTGACATATTAACTAAAGGAAAATCAAGATTTGGATTGGACCAAACGCCAATAAATATTGGTAATAAATTAAATATCAGTCTTTTTAATCCTGACACGACATACACATTTTGTAAAAACGACATCGTTTCTAAATCAAAAAATGCTATTTTTGAAAATGAGACTTTAAAAGGAAAAGTTTACGGAATTATTTCAAACAACCAAATTTCTCTAAAATAAATACTATGGTTGAGCAAGATATACAAGACGGAAAAAATATAGCCATCATTAGTTACTTAACTATA
>CAXBHA010000723.1:0-1927 GCA_963974955.1 uncultured Yeosuana sp.
ATCATGATATTAAACAACGGTATTTAACCCCTAGTATAGCAGGAGATAAAATTGGGTGTTTGTGCATTACCGAACCTTTTGGTGGAAGTGATGTTGCAGGGATGAGAACTACGGCTGTTAAAGAAGGTGATTACTATATTATGAATGGTTCAAAAACCTTTATTACCAATGGCGTGTATAGCGACTACTTAGTTGTGGCCGCGAAAACAAGACCAGAGTTGGGTAATAAAGGGATGAGCATGTTTGTGGTTGATAGAGAAACTAAAGGTATTTCGGCTTCTAAATTGGACAAACTTGGGTGGAGAGCTTCCGATACAGGAGAAATAGCCTTTGATAATGTAAAGATACCAGTAGGCAATTTAATGGGTAAAGAAAATGAAGGGTTTGGATATATTATGCAACACTTTTCCTTGGAAAGACTAATTATGGGAGTTAATGCACATGCACGAGCTGAGTTTGCTCTTGAATATGTGTTACAATATATGTCGGAGCGTGAGGCCTTTGGAAAGACCATTGATAGATTTCAGGCATTAAGACATTCCATAGCAGATTTATATACCGAAATGGAATTTTGTAAAGAATTTAATTATGCAGTCACCTATAAATTAAATAAAGGTGAATACGTCGTTAAAGAAGCGAGTATGTCAAAACTTAAATCAACCAAAATGGCCGATGATGTTATCTATCAATGCCTTCAGTTTATGGGAGGATATGGTTATATGGAAAATTATCCGATGGCTCGACTTTTACGAGATAGTCGATTAGGGCCAATAGGAGGAGGGACTTCAGAAATTCTAAGAGAAATATTGGCAAGAATTATTATTGATAAAAAGGAATACAAACCGAAAACATGATTTTTTTGAAATAATTTTAAAAATATAAATTATAATTCCAGAAATGTAATTATATTTGCAGCCTGAAAATCTAAAAGAGAGGAGGTTAAGACACTATGTTAATAATACCAATAAAAGAAGGAGAAAATATAGATAGAGCGTTAAAGCGTTTTAAGCGAAAGTTTGATAAAACTGGAACTAAACGTCAGTTACAAGCCCGTAAACAATTCACAAAGCCTTCAGTAGAACGTAGAGCGCAAATACAAAAAGCACAATACATTCAAGGTTTAAGAGATGCTGAAGACATATAATTAAACTTTCAAATAGTATAATATATAATTCCTGCTTTTAGTGGGAATTTTTTTTTGATAATCAGTTAAGTTCTACCAAAACTTTGTACATTTAGGTTATACATTAAAACCATTCAATGTCCTTCAAATCTTTTACAGACTATTTACTGTTAGAAAAAAAATATTCAAAGCTTACGGTGAATGCCTATCAAAAAGATTTAGAAAATTTTGAAGAGTTCATTAAAACAGAATATACTTCAGCTTCTATTAAAAATGCTAATTATCCACAACTTAGAAGTTGGATTGTGTCTTTGGTGGAGACGAATATTTCAAACAGAAGTATTAACAGAAAAGTGTCTGCATTAAATACATATTTTAAATTCCTTTTAAAAGTTGGGGACATTCAATTAAATCCATTAGCAAAACACAGAGCTTTAAAAACAAATAAAAAAATTCAGGTGCCTTTTTCAGAAACTGAAATAGCAATGGTTTTGGATGAGTTACATTTTGAAGATAATTTTGAAGGGATACGTAATAAGTTGATTATTGAAATGTTTTATTCCACAGGGATTAGACGAATAGAATTGGTGACTTTAAAATTGAACAGTATAAATATTGATAATAAAACGTTAAAGGTTCTAGGGAAGAGAAATAAAGAACGAATTGTGCCGTTAATAAAACCAGTGTTGGATACGTTATTTAAATACCTCAAAAGGCGAAACGAGTTAGAATCCATAGTAGACGATGAGACGTTATTTTTAACACAAAAAGGAGTTAAAATATATGAAACACTTGTTTACAGAG
>CAXBHA010000724.1:0-1904 GCA_963974955.1 uncultured Yeosuana sp.
TAGATACTAACATTATATTAGCATATGGTTTTATAGGTTTTTTTTATGGGTTTAAAAGGATGTGTTGTTTATGGGTTTTTCAACGGGAAACTTTAATAAAGGGGGTTTTAGGGCTGTTTTAACTTGAGGATACAAATGGGCATTTACTTGCCATACTTTAATTGTTCACATAAAATAAATTCTAGAGATTTGTATTGTTGTGAAAAGTTATAGAATACGTTTTTTTAAAAGTTATCATATTATTGTTGGAAAACAATTGGTTATAAATGTGATTGTTGAGGGTAATAGTTGGAAGCCCTTTTAACGTTCTTAAGACTATAATTAAGAGCCTTTTTTTCTAATTACAATAAGCCCCCTGTTAATATCACTTATAATAATGTTACCGCTTTCAAAAAACGGATAAACACTCCATGCTCCATCAAAGTCTGCTTCATCATTTTCAGGGTAAGAGTCAAAATATCCCATCTCATCCATTGACTTATTTCCAATTTGTGTGATGTCAATCATCCTTAAACCAGCTCTGTAATTGGCCAAATAAAAGGTGTTGTTTTTAATATAACCATTATGGTCTATGGCCAGCGTTAGTCCAAAGTAATCAAAACTGTAAGTTGGATTATCTAAATCGGTAAAATCAAAAACAACTGTTCTTGTATTATTTCCAAGTGAGAGTTCGTCCTCTTCATCTCCTAAAATAAAATATTTCATGTCATTAGTAAACCAGCCTTGATGCGTGTAACGGGTGTTACTATAATTTACTGTATTAATGATGGTTGGGTTCGCTTTGTTGGTTACATCTGCAATGATAACGGTATTTTCGTTGCTTCCTATTAAAATTTCTTTCCCTATATAGTCTGTGTCTGGACCATTGTAGGTTACTACTTGGGCATCATGAGAATAACCGCCAAGTTGAAAATTGCCTTCAAATACAGGATTTGAAGGGTCTTGGATATTAATGAATAAGGTTGTGCCAGCAAAAGGGCCATTTTTGGTAGTTCCAATAATATAGGCATACCCGCTATCTTCATTAATAACAATGTTGTGGGCACTTCCAAAACCAGAATAAACGGCATCTGCACCAAACGTTTTCGGGGGATTGGGTACATTACGCAAACGGGCTAAATCAAATACTTGCATGCCATGATTTCCTGCATTATCCGCAACAATAAAAGCATGGTTTTTATAAATTTTTACGTCACGCCAAGGGCTTTTAACCGATGCTGTAGGAAGATTGCCCAAATAAACCGGGTTCTCAGTATCGGTTATATCTACAAATGAAGTATTGGAATCTGTTGCCATTAAGGCGTATTCTTTTCCGGTACTTGAATCTGTCCATCCCCAACAATCGTTTCCGGCGGTTGCCCCTAAGGTGCCCAAACGGATCCAAGCCATTAAATCATAATCATTGCAGGGAAAAATATCCGCAAAACCATTTTCACAATAGGCAAGTGGCACAGCACTATTTAATTCGTTACATACATCTCCAATGCCATCATTATCTGAATCGGATTGATCAGGATTTGAAATTAATATGCAATTATCTATATTATCTTCAACACCGTCATTATCACTATCGATAAGGATTATTGGTTTCACCGGTTCATCAGAACAATTTTGATAAAGCGTCATTAGTAAGCCGCCAAATAAGAGTGTGTAAAAAAAGTTTGATATTTTCATGAATCTTTTTATTGTAAAAGGATTTCTTGGATTATTATTAACTAAACTAATTGTAAATTATTTAACTGTACCCGCAAATGGCAAAATACCAGTTCAATATAAGCCTTAATTCGAATATCACATTTGTTTTTATGTTAAAATTCAATGAGGTTAATAGGGCGCCCATAATGAATTATATAAATAAGCTTCTTATTTTTGCAAAATGATAGAAGATAAAAATCAAGAACGAA
>CAXBHA010000725.1:0-1894 GCA_963974955.1 uncultured Yeosuana sp.
TCCGTTCTATAGGCGTTCTGTAAAATTTCCTGACAAAGCGTAACATCGTTCCGTGATTGTGCTATTTGTAATTCTTCTTGATCTACCAATAAAGCTTTAGCGTATGCTTCTTGTATGGCTTCCAGGGACTGCAATAAATCTTCCAAAGGATCCTTGATGTTGTGGCTGGCATCTATCATCCAGGCCAAATCAGGGTTTTGAGGATTGTTCTCCATTCCAAAGACCAATTCATTAAAAATCAAGAAAAGCGCATACGGTTTTACACTACCAACGGTACTGTCATCATCACCATATTTGCTATCATTAAAATGGAAACCACCTAACTTACCTTTAAGCATTAGGGTTGATACAATTTGCTCTATATTAGTATTTGGCAAGTGATGACCTAAATCTACCAAGGTGTAGGCTTTTTCCCCGCATGCATTAGCTAACATAAAAGAGGTACCCCAATCTTGTATTACCGTACTGTAAAAGTTAGGTTCATAGGGTTTATATTCAATAAACATTTTCCAATCCTCTGGTAAGGTAGTATAGATACTTTTAAGACTATTTTCAGTATTAGTTAATGCAGATTGAAAGTTGCGCTGCCCGGCAAAATTAGAACCATCTGCCAACCATACAGTTAAACTTTTAGAACCTAATTTTTCTCCAATTTTTATAACTTCAATATTGTGCTGTATTGCTTGTTCTCTTACAGAAGGGTTGTTGTTTGATAGCGACCCAAATCGGTAACTCTCTCTAGCATCTTTTTGGTCTTGAAATGTATTTGAGTTAACTGCATCAAAAACCAAATCATTAGTTTTTGCCAAATCTTTTATCGCATTATAATCGGTTGGAATATCCCATGGAATGTGTAAAGAAACTGCTCCTGCGGTTTTTGTAAGTGCATGTAGAATCCCCACATCTTCAATCTTTTGCTCCAATGATGCGGGTTCTCCAAAATAGGAAAAACGACCAAAACGGGTGCCTCCTGCTCCAAGTGCCCAACTTGGAATCGCTACTTGAAAATCAGCTAGTTTTCTAAGGATGGTATTTACATCCTTATCCTGTTGATCCAATTGGTCTGAAAGAAAATTAAACCTGCCTCGATGGTCGTTCTCTTGCCTTTTATTTTCTGTTGCTATTTGATCTTTATATAATTGCATAGGATATTCTTTAAAAATAGACCTGTTACCTTGTGATACAACAGGTTTTCACTCACTTTACTAATTACCGTACGAAGGCGTTCGCCATACCTCCATCTACATTTATGATATTTCCTGTTGATTTATCTAAAACTCCAACCAATGCAAAAACACCATTTGCAATATCCGCAGGATAAATAATTTCGTTTAATAAATTCCTTTTTGCGTAATGGGCTGGAAGCTCTTCTACGGTAATACCATAAGCTTTTGCACGACCTTCTGCCCAATCGCCTTCCCAAATTTTACTACCTACAATTACACCATCTGGGTTAACGGTATTTACACGAATATGATCGCCTCCTAATTCAGCTGCTAATAAACGGGTCATATGTTGTTGCGCCGCTTTTGCGGTTCCGTAAGCTACATTATTGGGCCCGGAAACCAAGCCGTTTTTACTTGCAATATTTATAATATCACCTCCTAAATCTTGCTGACGCATAATTTCCACGGCTTGTTTGGCTAGCTCAAATTGACCTTTTACCAATACATTTTGTAAAATGTCCCAATCTTTATCTGTTGTATCTTCTAATGGTTTTGAAATTGCTAGCCCTGCACTATGTACAACGATATCAACACCTCCAAAATCTAAACACGCTTTTTGGTAAGCTTTGGTTATAGATTCATTATTGGTTACATCACAAATGGCATAACTTGCTGTATCACCGGGGTATGTTGCAAGGGCTTCTTTTAATCGGTTTTCTGCTATATCG
>CAXBHA010000726.1:0-1888 GCA_963974955.1 uncultured Yeosuana sp.
TTAACTTTAATCTTTGTTCTTTTTATCGGAGTAGCTGCACAAGCTCAAAACGGTACTGCTGAAGTTGAAGTTGAAACTGTTACCATGAGTGTTGTTGCTGCTACTGCAAAACAATAAGGAGACGAAAAAAGCGAAAACTATTTGGCTCTTCTGTATATCTTCAAAAATTCCATTATTACAATAGTATTGTCTTTCTCCATGGAATTGATCAAGGTTTAATTGGCTTAATGGCTAATCCCAGTATTTATTGCCATGAATGCTGACTTAGTTCGAAAGTTTTATAAAAAATATTTCTTATATTATCCTAGAGCTCATATAAGTCAATTCTCTGGATCATTGTTTTGCTGGATTTCATAATTTAATTGGCTTTTGACGGTTTATTGGGGATAAGTTAACCTCAAAGGAACATTAGACTTGGATATACCGAAAATTCCTAACATGTAGCCTATATCCAAGGTTTGATTGTCATGGCTATAAACTGATTTTTAAGATACATATAAAGGTAATTACTTCTTATAGTATCTTTGATTATTGTCGCCCATATGAAAATAGAAACTTTAATAGCAGCCAATGCGGAACTTGCCTTTGAAATTGAGGAAAAGGCAAAGCGTGCCGCAGAATTGGTTGTTGCCAATAAGGAACTTGCTTTCCAAATTGAGGAAAAGGAAAAGCGTGCCGCAGAATTGGTTGTTGCCATTAAGGAACTTGCTTATCAAAATCAAGAAAAGGAAAAGCGTGCTGCTGAGTTGGTTGTAGCCAATAGGGAACTAGCCTTTCAAAATGAGGAGAAAGCAAAGCGTGCAGCAGAATTACTCCTAGCCAATAAGGAATTGGCCTATCAAAATCAGGAAAAAGAAAAGCGTGCGATAGAGTTATTGCGTGCCAATAAAGAACTAGAGTCCTTTACTTATATTTCTAGTCATGATTTACAGGAGCCATTAAGAAAAATACAAATTTTTTCAGGACGTATACTCACTCAGGAAATGGATAAATTGTCTGAAAATGGCAAGCATTATTTTGAACGGATACAGTATTCTGCACTGCATATGCAAAATCTCATAATCGACTTGTTGGCTTATTCGAGGACCTCGGTTTCGGAACGAAAATTTAAAAAAGTCAATCTTGAAGCATTGGTAAAGGAAGTATTGGTCGATGTACAGGAGGAACTTCAAGAAAAAAACGCCATTATTGATATGTCCGGACTTAATGAAGAGCATGTTAATATAATACCCTTTCAATTTCGCCAGCTAATGAGAAATCTTATCTCCAATTCATTGAAATTCAGTAAATCGCATACTGCGCCGCATGTTATAATAAAAAGTAGGATCATTAAGTTTACTGAGAACAATGTGAATAACATCCCTCCTAATCGAGAGTATTGTCAAATAAGTTTTAGTGACAATGGTATTGGCATAGATTCTCAATATAAAGACCGGATATTTGAAATATTTCAGCAACTCCATGCTAAAGATGCATATTCAGGTACGGGAATGGGCCTCACCATAGCAAAAAAAATCGTTGAAAATCATAATGGTGTAATTGTTGCCTCGGGGGAATTGGGTCATGGAACAACTTTTGATGTCTATATCCCCAACGATCAGGATTTTAACCCTCTGCCATAGCGGTTATTCTGCATATTAGATGATTGCCGCATAAACTTTTATTGAAACAGTCTATTTATAATTTTTACTTTCTATTCTCCAGTCTTTCCATATTATTTTTCTATAGCCCGGTCTTAGGGTATTTTGTCAATTTTCGGTTGAAGAAGTACAAATTTGAAAATAGCAAGCCTTATATGATTTATAAATACCTGTGGCAATCGACATAATACTTTTTTTATCGCTTAAGTGAATTTAGATCTTCTGACGTTTATCGATAATATTGTGCA
>CAXBHA010000727.1:0-1884 GCA_963974955.1 uncultured Yeosuana sp.
TTTGGACAACCATAAAAATTATTGCTATTCTCTATGGGTGTTTAGCTTTATATATTTCCTTTAATTTTAATAATAACTCCATAAAAAAGTGGTTGTTGATACCTACAATTGGGATTATTGTTGTTGTTTCACTAACAAATCCTCCTATTGTATTATTGGAATAAGGAGAAACGGTATTAAAAACATGGCAATCTAGTGATGGTGTGGTCACAATAGTTCAATCTGATAAAAATATTCAGATGCGACTGGATAATTTTTATGTACTTGGAGATTCCCGTTCAATCCTTGTCGAACAAATGCAAGGTCATATCCCTCTTTTGGTTCACCCTAAACCAAACAAGGTCTTGTTTTTGGGAATGGGCACAGGTATTACTGCTGGTGCTGCATTGAGCCATGATGTTAATCGTGTTGTGGTAGTTGAGTTAGTATCAAATGTTATTCCGGCTGCAAAGCAATATTTCTCTCCTTGGGCTAATAACCTTTTTAATGATAAACGTGTAGAAATTATAGCAGACGATGCACGTAATTTTTTGCTAGGCACCAATGAGAAATTTGATGTCATTGTGGGAGACCTTTTTACGCCTTGGCATGCAGGTACAGGAAGTCTTTATACTGTTGAACATTTTAAGCAGGCAAAAAAGCATCTTAATAAAGGAGGCGTTTTTGCGCAATGGCTTCCGTTATACCAACTTACACCAGAAAGTTTCGAAATTATTTCCAAAACATTTGCCACTGTATTTCCTGAAGTAACTTTGTGGCGTGGTGATTTTTCCGGCTCGCGTGCAAGTATTGTTTTAGTAGGTCAAGAAAGAGGCTCTAAATTAAATCAGGAAGTTGTTGAAAAAAATATTAAAAATGTTATAGGCGCAACTCAAAATAAGTCAAATGAACCTACTGATCACATGGCAGGACTGTTTTATTTAGGAAACTTAAATGCCATAAAAAACCGTTTAACAAACATTAATGTAAATAATGATAACTATAGATTGGTAGAGTTTAAAGCACCCATTTTATCGCAACAGGCAAATGCAGGTAAAGACACCTATATTATTAAAGAAGAACTGTTTAACCTGTTTAACCTGTTAAATAAAAATCTTCCTGCCAATAAAGACCCATACTTGTCAGATTTACCATCAAATGAAATAAAATATGTAGAAGTTGGGCTATTGTATTTTAGATATTTGCAACTGAAAAATAATGGAAATAAAAGTGATGCTAATGATATCCTTGATAAAATTAATCGTATAGCACCAAATTTTTTAAATTAGAATAATGATTTTCATCTAAATAATTCCTCGATGGCTCTGCCTCTTTTAGTTCATTTCAAGAATTAGCTGGTGGTAATTAAAACAAATTCGAAAGAGGTAATTATGGGAATATAAAAAATAATTCACTATTTTCGCAAACATATCTTAAAAAATAACTTGAACATCATTAGAAATATATTCTTTTTGGGTGCTCTTATCATTATGATTGGACACGATGTTGTACCACATAGTGATGAGATACATTCTAATGATATGACCAATACATTAAGTTCTAATGTTCAGTTAGAGCATAGCCATTCTGATTTAGGGCATATTTTTTCACATTTTCAACATCCGTCAAACAATAAGAATTTAATTTATTTAAGTGTAGATACCAAAGTCTTAAATCATAAAACAGAAAGTTTACCTAACGTTTTTTTTATTGGCGAAATAGAAAATCAAGAACTATGGTACATTAATCTTGAAAAACAGCGTTTTCGGGATTATCTGGAAACTCCATATTGTACTAAATTACTTTCCCATTCCCTTCGAGGGCCACCTATTTGTTAATTCCTTTATAGTTTAATTGAATGTCCGTATTCATTCATAATGCCATTTTTGTCATTCAGAATGGAGT
>CAXBHA010000728.1:0-1882 GCA_963974955.1 uncultured Yeosuana sp.
AATGACTTCAACCCAACCGCTAAAAACATTTCATAAATATCAATACCTCTATGCACCAATATTAAGTTTACTATATTCTATCAACTGGTTTTTTGTTCGTGAGTTTCTAATGCTTTTTAGAAAGTCAAGCAGAACTATTAAGGTTGATATGCCTTTTGTAGAGGTTATAAAACTCATTTTATTTAAGCTGCTTTACATTGGCTATATGATTATATTACCTGTCTATTTATTGCCTTTTGGTATTTACAATGTTCTTTTGGCTTTTATTCTAAATCACTTTATGGTCTCTATTGTTTTCACAAGTGTGCTAGGCGTTTCTCATTTGTCTGATTATGTAGAACACCCAACTCCAGATAAAGAAGGGAAACTACCGATTAGCTGGCCTACTTTACAAATGAGTACCTCGGTTGACTATAATGCCAAGAGCACTTTTTTAAACTGGACCTTAGGCGGATTTAATGCACACGCTATGCATCATATTTTGCCTAACATTAGCCATGTTCATTACCTTAACCTACTCCCGATATTTATTGAAACAGCTCAAAAACATGGGGTTAATTACATGAATATGTCTTATGGACAAGCATTGAGGTCTTATTACAGGTTCCTTTATAAAATGGGGCGTCAACAATCAATTATACCCCTTACATATGAAAGCAAAGCATCTTAATGTAACTGCTCATACTGATTTGTATAAATCGATTTACAATCAAATTCAGGTGAAACTTCCAATGGATAAACGAAAAGCCAACAGGTATTTTGTGCTTAAAGGTTTGTTCTATTTTAGCTTGGCCATCACTAGCTATATATTAATCTATACAATAAGTAATCCTATTGCTTTTGTTTTGAATTTGGTATTATTTGGATTTATAGCTGTTTTACTTTGTTTCAATTTTGCGCATGACCTGAGTCATCATTCAATTTTTAAACGCCCCTTTTGGGACAATTTGTTTTTTGAGTTTATCTATACCTTGGTAGGGGCTCACCCGGAGGCATGGAAAAAAAGACATATTAACTCTCATCACATTGCTCCAAATGTGGCAAACTTTGATACAGACTTAGCTATAACTGGATTAATTCGAGTATTACCACAAGGCAATCGTAAATGGTACCATAAGTACCAATACATATATGCTCCCTTTGCTTATATGTCATATTCCTTTTATTGGGTATTTATGAAAGACTTCATTGTTTTGAGACAATTTGCACCCAAAGCAAAAAAACAACAATTGAGATACTTGGTTACTTTTATTGCTCTAAAATCATTTTACTTATTCTATTTATTAATCTTTCCAATTTTGTATTCTCTTCAATCTATTTGGGTTGTTTTAACTGCCTTTTTAGCAATGCACATGGTACAATCTTTGTATACGCTTTTCACTTTTTTTATCACCCATCACGTGAATGGCGCAAACTATCCAACCGCTAATAAAGAGGGGTTGATAAATACGTCATGGTTTATGAATCAAATAAAAAGCTCGAATGACTTTTATCCTTTTAGTAATATGGCTAACTTCATTTTTGGTGGCGTAAATAACCATATTGCCCATCACTTATTCCCTAATATCAGCCATTATCATTATCCAAAACTAAACCGAATTTTGTATGATGCACTATTGGAAAACAACATTATACCTAATCAAACAACCTACCTAGGTGGAGTCATTTCACATTTAAAACTATTAAAAAAAAGAGGGGTTCAGAATTAAATAACAGTTTAGGACACTGTATCCTAAGAAATGCACTAGTCCAGTTCACTAAAGTAAATTAATATTTTATTTTTTTGAAACTGATATAGTAGTATTGATTTAACTGTATTTGGATTATATTTAATTGTATGAAGAATACATTGGTTAATCTACGAAAAGAGTTACATCAACAC
>CAXBHA010000729.1:0-1879 GCA_963974955.1 uncultured Yeosuana sp.
GCACATGAAGTGTATTATATATAGGTTCTTCAGAAATGGTCTTGTTTGAATTGGTATATACAATTTGGCTACCTACTTGGGAGCCAACTACATTGCCTTCTGAGTCTATTACTTCTGAAGTGCCATCTTCGGAAATAACTTGGATATTTCCATCTTCTCGTTCTAAAGTAATAAAGTTCTCTTTAGGGTCTAATTCATTTGACGGGACTTCATTGGCAAGTTTTTCATTGACAAAGTACCCTATAGTCATAGACAATATTATAATGGCTGCATACCTAAAAACACTTCTGAATTTAAACTTATCACGATTGCCTTTATCCTTCTTAATTCTATCTAGCAAAAGGCGTTTCGATTTATCTGTATCATAGGTTTTCATTTTGCGGTCAATTCTATAATTTAATTTTACATAATCGTTAAAAAGTTGATCGTTTGAAGGCTTTTTCAATTCAATTTCTAACAGATCCAACTCCGTACCTGAAATTGACGATGTAATATATTTTGCTATTAATTTATGTACCTTTTTTGGTTTCATTCGTTATGCAATTCACATTTATACGAAGCTGTATTAAGAAACCCTTACTTTTTTCACATTTTTTTTTGACATTTACCATAATTTTAAACCAATAAAAACCAAATCGTAAAATGAAGTGGGATTTTGAAAACCAAACAACTCTAATTGAAGACTTGAAAAAAGGCAATGAAAATGCCTATGTATATTTGGTGGAACATTATCACAATCGACTATGTGTTTATGCCAACAGTCTGATTAGGGACGATCTTATGGCAGAGGATATTGTGCAAAATGTCTTTGTACAGGTCTGGGAAAAAAGGCATAAACTTAAACATGATTTTTCCTTGGAAAATTACCTTTATAAATCCGTTCACAATAAATTCATTGACCAGTATAGAAAAGGCAAGGCCGTAATGGCACTCGAAAGAAAGTATATAGAAGCCTTGGAGTTGGCGGTTGAAGAAAAGGATGAAATGCAAGAGCAAAAAATATTGGGCATACTTTTCGATGCCATCCATGAATTGCCTCCTAAATGCAAACAGATTTTTCTTTTGAGCAAAAAGGAAGGCCTGACCAATATGGAAATATCTGAATACCTGAACGTATCCAAAAAGACGGTGGAAGGTCAAATCACCAAGGCATTTGGAATTCTCAGGGAAAAATTAGGTCGGAAATATGAGGTGATTATGTTAATCGTGTTTGGGAGCGAAACTAAAAAAATGGTGTAGGAGATTACTAATCAATATAAGATGTTTTGAACGACAACTTTTTAAGCTAGGTAAAAGGCTGCCATTTCTCTTTAACTTTTTATATACCCCTACTTTTACTACTAAAATCTTAAAATAGGCTAAAACTATTTGGAATTTAAACATGAGCTTATTTTTTTGTGCATCTACACTACAACATTTAGAAGTTTTATGTAGTTATTAGCTCAGATAAAAGCCAATAATCTTCTGTCAAGCCAGTAAGGTATTTAGCGTAATAAAATTTTTGTTTTAAATGAAAACTTTACCTGAAATCGAGGCAAGGGGTGGGGAATTAAACCCATATAATTATAATGTTTTGTGCCATACTGTTAATATCCATGGTCCTTCACCGGCCTTACAGAGTGGCATCAATTTCTTCTTAAGCGGATAAATACAGGTTTTTAATATTTCTATATCGGATAAGGATTCCTTCGGAAGATCAAAAACTATCGTTCAGTATATTTTTCATGTCCAGCAATACATTAAGCATTCCTGAGACTGGTCTTGGACCGAATATTGTCCAACGGCATGATTGCTCAGAAAACAAGCTACGAATGGATCAATCCTAAAAGTTGTGTGTGAATTGAAAATAGAATAAGATCTTTGCAGAAAAACGATCGTA
>CAXBHA010000730.1:0-1867 GCA_963974955.1 uncultured Yeosuana sp.
AATAGCAGCTTCAATAACGGTTAGTCCTAAACCTTCAAATAAAGAGGTTTGGGCATAAATATCACAAGATTTAATGTAAGGGTAAGGGTTTTCTTTATACCCGAGAAGTATCATGTTTTTTTCTAGTTGTTTCTTTTTGATCAAATACTCTAATTCCTTTCTTTTAGGCCCTTCTCCGATAATATACCATTTAATGTTTCTGTTTCTTTGTTTTAAAATGTACAAAGCTTCAATTGCTAAATGCCAACCTTTTTGATGTGCTAAACGCCCAACAGAACAAATGTTGATATTTAATTCCTCTTTTTTTAAGCCTGAATGCTCTTGACTTAATTTATTAACAATATTTATATCTGTTATATCTTTAATAACCATTGTTTTTAGTGCATACTCTTTGTTATTTAATTCAGTTAAAAAGGATTGCTCGCATTCATTTGACACAGCAACAACTTTATCAAATACTTTATATTTATCAATATCAAAATTAATATTATATCCTGCTTTTGAGTAATCAATATTTAACCAAGCCAGTTTTTTATTAGCACGCATTTTTTCCGCAACCAAATAGGTAGCTAAACCTTGATTATATGCTATAGCTATATCATAATCCTTATTTATTTTATCGATGTAATTACCATATGTCTTCCAGTGTAATTGAGCATTGTGATATTTACTATTAACATTTAATTTTTTTCGTAATGCAAACACTAATCTCAATAGGATTAATTTAAAACTACTAAGTTTTGAAAACAAATTAATTATATTTATATCAACCTGTTCTGGAACAAATTTTTCAAAATGTCCTTGACCAACCGTTAAAACTAAATCTATTTTAAATTTTTCATAATTCATATTTTGCAATAAGGTAACTAAACTTTTTTCAGCACCTCCACATTGCAAAGACTCTATTATTATTGCTATTTTTTTCATTTCAGTTTACTTTTTTGATTGTCTTTTAGATTTCAACAAATTCAGAATTAATGATTTCTCATAATTATTCATCAATATAGTATAGGATAGTGTTACTTGAATAATACCAAAAATTAATGTATATATTCCAAACATAAACCAGCTATCAATGATTGTTTGTTTTAAAATAAGGTATGTAATTACAGTTAAAAAGCTATTTACAATTAAAGGTTTGGCCATCGTGTTTTTTAAAAAAAATATAATTTTAAAGCCGAATATTTTTTTGTAATAAAAGGTCATAACTATACTATTTATAAACATAGCAATTACCAAAGGAATAATTACACCATAAACACCATTTGTTTCAGAAAAATAATAGCTAAATAAAATTGCAATGCTTACAGTAAAAATACTTAGTAACGATTTAAATCGATTCTTTCTTCTCGCTTCAAGAATGGAATTCCCAAAAGCTTGTATAAGGGGTAAGGTCATGACTATCATCAAAAGCAAAGCAATAATATAAGCCTTTTCATAAGCTTTACCTACCCATAGTTCAACAAAAATTTTACCAAATAAAATAAAACCACTTAATACCATAAAAAGAATGATTGCATTAAGTCTTCCAATTTTTACCATAAAATCCGTAAGTGATTTTCCATCACTTTTATTAAATACCATTTGAGTTGCTCTGGGTACCAAAACACTATTAATCCCACCCGAAAAAGCACCATAATATCCACCTAACATAATCCCTACGCCATAAATGGCTATGGTAGCCGTATCAGTAGTTATGCCCAAAATAACTTGACCAGATCTCCATTGAAAGTTATAAACGATACCAAATAAAAAAACCCAAAGCGAATAACTAAATATATCTTTAACTAAAGAGAAGTCGTATATTTTTAATGATATTTTTATTTTTAATTTTTTGGTAACAAAAATAGCTGCAATTAATATGGTA
>CAXBHA010000731.1:0-1867 GCA_963974955.1 uncultured Yeosuana sp.
AGTGTGCTCAAAGGAGCAGGAGCAGCAGCGGCCTATGGCTCGCTAGGCATGAACGGGGTCATTTTAATTACTACCAAATCGGGAACAAAAAAGGATGGTGTAGGTATTTCATTTAATTCGTCCTTCTCTTTTATAGACATTGCGTTAACCCCTGATTTACAAAATGAATATGGGGCAGGTGCTTTTGGGGATTTTGCGCCAATAAATGCCAACGGCAGACCCGTTTTGGACTATCCTTTTTCATGGAGTTGGGGTCCAAAAATGGAAGGCCAGACCTATACGAACTGGCTGGGAGAGCAAGATAGCTACTCGCCCAACCCAATTGGCAACCCTTATAAGGAGTTTTATCAAACCGGTTTTACAATATCCAATACCTTGGCCTTTGAAGGTAAAGGCGATAAAGGTTCCTTCCGATTGGCAATTACCGATGAGGATGGACAAGGTATCGTTAGCAATAATACATTGTCCAAACAGACATTTAATCTTAGAGGTTCTTCAAAATTAACAGATAACTTAAGTGTTGATGGCAAAATGACCTACATCACCTCCAAAATAAAAAACAGGCCTCAACTTGCGGAGGGAAGCGGAAATACTTCCCTTCAACTTTCTTTAATGCCAAGGGACATCCGTCTGCAAGATGTCCGGAACAATACGGTCAACGCAAACGGGGAAGAAATTAAATGGAACTTGGACAATACATTTAATAACCCCTATTGGGCTTTGGAAAATGTGGGAAATATTGATGAAAAGGATCATTTTCAAGGCTTTATCTCCGCAAATTGGAATATTGGCAATAAATTCAATATCGCGGCAAAATCGGGCATAGACTACATAATCAACGATTTTACAAGTTTTGGGGCCACTGGAGCGCAGGCCATTGAAAATGGTTTAGGATCATACAGGCATGATGACAGCAAAAGCAGTATATGGAACTCCGATATTTTAGGGAGCTATTCCACCAGTATATCGGATTTCAATATAGGCCTGAGTCTTGGGGCCAATTACCGAAATGAAAACAGCAGTTATAAAAATATTTGGGGAAATGATGCCAAAGTTCCCAATTTCTATAGAATAGGGAATTATAAAAACTCGTTTTCCTCTGAGGAAATTACAAAAAAAGCTATCTATTCGTATTACGCACTGGGCCAGTTTAGTTTTAAAGGCTATTTATATTTTGATGCCACTATTAGAAATGATAATTCCTCTGCATTACCCCAAGCCAATAATTCATATTGGTACCATTCAGAGAACATAAGTTTGTTGTTCACTAAACTTTTGGGCATTAATTCCAACTTCCTAAGTCAAGGCAAACTTAGGGGGTCATTTGCCAAAGTGGGGAACGACACCAACCCCTATAGAACCCAGGCAGTCTACAACGTGGACCAAACAGTTACACTACCTTATACTGTAGCTTCTATTTCAGGAAGTCTTCCCTCTTTCGATTTAAGACCTGAAACATCCGAGTCTTGGGAAATTGGAGCTGATCTAGGTTTTTTAAAGAATCGTATCACACTGGATTTCACCTATTACAAGACCAACACAACAGACCAAATTATGGCTGTTCCAATTTCTGGAACAACAGCCTATTCTTCAAAAGTGATCAATGCAGGAGAAATTGAAAATAAGGGTATTGAAGCCCAATTGAATTTAATTCCTTTTGAGTCCGAAAATTTTTCATGGGACCTAGGATTTAATTTCACTAAAAGTAACTCTAAGGTAGTTACGCTAAACCAAGGATTGGAAAGTATCTCATTAGGAACTCTCTGGACAGCCTCGGTTGAAGCTAGGCCGGGCCAAGAATTTGGTACTATTTATGGCAATGACTTTTTAAGGGATAATTTTGGAAGAAAAATAATTGGCAATGACG
>CAXBHA010000732.1:0-1864 GCA_963974955.1 uncultured Yeosuana sp.
CATTTTTCCACCCCAAATTCATCAATATATCTAACAGGATAATCTTTAGTGAGATGAAAAACCCGAACCCAAATCTCTAATACCAAGAGAATGAGTATTGTATAAATTATAATTTTAAAAAATAATTTTTTCATCTTCTTTAAAATTGGAAATAAATAAACGATCTGTCAATGCTACTGTCGTAAAACAGTAGCATCGCTAATATTATAATCGTGTAAATTATAAACCTAACAGCCTTATATTTAAACTTAAACGGAGATCGTTCGTCTTTACGAATCATCCATTCATAAATTATAAATATAAATACAAGAACATAATAATCTATCATACGATAGCCCATGGGGTTCTGATAGGTTTCGTATGAAAAATCAGTAAAAATTCGATTTATAAATGCAAAAGCATCTGTTATCGAATCTGATCTAAAAAATATCCGAGAAAATGTTACTATAGAAAATGTTAATAGCACTTGACCTAATTCTGTCAAGGAAGGTAAAAGAGTATTTTCTGCAACCACAGAATCTTTATAAATCGCATTTCTTCCCATTAAAAAAACAGGGATAAAAGCTAAAGCATGGAACCCTCCCCAAAAAATAAAGGTCCAATTGGCACCATGCCAAAACCCACTAACCAAAAACACAATAGCTATGTTTCTAACAGATTTTAACTTACTGACATGAGAACCGCCTAAGGGGATATAAAGATAATGTCTAAACCAGGTAGAAAGTGACACATGCCATCGTTGCCAATATTCTGCGACATTTCTGGAAAAATTTGGAAATTTAAAATTAGACATTAATTCAATTCCAAAAAGCTTAGCTGTTCCAATGGCAATATCAGAATACCCACTAAAATCACCGTATACCTGAAAACTAAATAATGTAACTCCTAAAATAAGCGTGGATGCTGGATACTGAGTATAATTTGCAAATATATCATCAACTAGTGGCGCTAGAGCATCGGCTATAACCACTTTTTTAAATAATCCCCAAAGGATTAATTTAATTCCAGAGACAGATTGATTATAATTAAAGGTCCGTTTTTTTAATATTTGAGCAAGTAAATTTGTAGCTCTTTCGATAGGCCCTGCAACTAACTGAGGGAAGAAGCTTACAAAAGCTGCAAAAGACAAAAAATCCTTAGTAGGTTTTAATTTTTTATAATACACATCAAAGGAATAGGACATGGTTTGAAAGGTGTAAAACGAAATACCTACGGGTAGAATAACACGCAACGTCCATGTACTCTTCATTGTGTATCCAAATAAAGAAAACATATCAATCCAGGAATCAACAAAAAAGTTATAGTATTTAAAAAATCCTAAAAGACCGATATTGAAAATAACACTTACTGAAAGCCATAATTTTCTTTTTGAAGGAACTTCTGTGGAATCGATTTTAACAGATGTTAAAAAGTCCACACACGTACTTAAAAATATCAATGAGAGAAATCTGTAATCCCACCAGCCATAAAACACATAACTGGCAACAAGTAAAAATATATTTTGTGCCTTTAAATTTTTTTTAAACACGAACCAATAAAGAAGGTAAACAATGAAAAGAAAAATAAAAAACTCTATGGAATTAAATATCATATATATCTATAAATAATAATATTTAGGGCGAAGGAAACTGTTTTTTGTGATACAAACATCTGATAATACTTTTATTCAATCAAAAAAAATCTTCAAAAAGACCAAATAATACTTTAACCGACATTAAGCATTAAAAAAGCTCTTTAAACAAAGAGCCTTTAAAAATATATTTATTCCTTAATAGACTTAAATAATTAAAAAAAGGTTGCATTAAAAGTGTGGTTTTACGTCATTGCGAGGAACGAAGCAATCTATAAGTTTTATTAGTAATCA
>CAXBHA010000733.1:0-1860 GCA_963974955.1 uncultured Yeosuana sp.
GAAAAACCTAAAATTAACCCTTACGTTATTGTTATTGGTGTCAATCATTGTTACAATCGCCCAAGAATCCAAACTTCTGAGTGAACTGCCAGAAACAAAGGAACAATTTATTGCAAGTGAGGAGAATGTCCTTGCAACTATTAATTGGCTCGACAACACTCCCATAACGGAGGAAGAAGCCAAACATAAAGAACAGTATGCACTGCTGTTGGCCTGGCTTACCAACTCTCCTACGGTCACCATTAAAATGAATGCCAATATTTTGGATTTTACAAAAAAGAATAATGAATTGCTGATTTTCTTTATGTCAGGCTGGACAAAATATGCCCTAGAGAATAATTACTCAAAAGATGTCGTTCAAGGTAGTTTGGCCGGTATCCGCAGCGCTATCAACATATACAACAAGGGAGGATTAAAAAAAGATAAAAGAATGCAAAAGTTGGTGGACCTTGATGCAAATGGTGGTCTTGAAGAATGGGTTTCCGATCAACTGTCAAAAAAATAAACTGAACCGTCAAACAAGGGATTAGACCAAGGTATAAAAAAGAATATTAAAACGCACCTCTCCCTATAATGGAATACAAACTGATTGAAGCACTAACAAAATAAAGCAATTCAAGATGAATATAATAGAAGTACAAAAGAAATACAATACCCAGTTGAAATGCCTTAAATTACTAGAAAAACTGCGATGGGGCAAAGTCGTAAAATGCCCTTATTGCGCATCGAAAGAAACAAGTAGGCAAAAAACCGAGAAAACACGACATTCTTGCAAGAATTGTAAACGGTCATTTTCGGTGCTTGTAGATACTATTTTTGAAGACACAAGGCTACCGTTACCAAAATGGTTTACCATAATAACGCTGATGCTAAATTCAAAATCGGGTATTTCAGCAAAGGAACTACAACGAAATATAGGCGGAAGCTACAAAACCTCTTACTATGTTGCTATGAGGGTTAGAATAGGTATGCTTATCCAAAATACCAAGTTAAACGGCATGATTGAGATGGATGAAAGCTATTTTGGTGGTAAGGCAAGAAAGCGAAACAAAGGTTCTGAAAATAGCCCAGACCTTTCAACTGTAGTTTCTAAAAGAGGTAGGGGAACTAATAAAATTTCGGTTGCTGGTATGGTTCAACGAAAAGGAATGGTCAAAACGAAGTTGATTGAAAAACTAACAAAAAGAAACCTTCTTTTTATGCTAAAGACCTACGCAAAAAAAGACAACTCGATTTTAATTACCGATGGTTTTAGATCGTATAAAGAATTAGAAAAATACATTGATAGATTAGAAATAAACCACTCTAAAAGTTTTAGCCGTGGTATTGTTCATGTGAACACAATCGAGGGTTTTTGGAGTTACGTCAAGAATGGTATAAAGGGTAGTTTCAAATCGATAAGCAAGAAATATTTACCTCTTTATCTTATCGAGTATGAATGGAAGTTCAATCATAGGAACTATCGGGGCAATGAGTTCGAGAAACTCCTTAAAAACGCTTTAAAACAGGATAAGGAACTAGAGTACTGGAAAGCAAAGAGCGGACAGGAAGTAAAGGATATAGCTTACAACTAGATGTATAATTGGTAAAAGTTGTTTTTGGTATCTTACAACAAAATAAATAACCATGAAACAACTAACACCAAGTCTTTTAGTTCAGTTTATCGTAACGATTCTATTCTCACCATTTGTATTATTAACTGAAAAAATAACTGAAAAACATTTCGACATGGAAACATTAACTACAAATCCGATATCAATTTTATTATGGATTATCGTTTTAGTCTTATGGGGCTTTTTATTCAAAAGAATTTGGAGTCGTCTTAAAAAGTATATTCAAGTAAAACATGAATTTGTAAAA
>CAXBHA010000734.1:0-1857 GCA_963974955.1 uncultured Yeosuana sp.
GAATCTAACGTATTTAGAATCCATTGTTATTTTATAGTAGAGTTTATATTATTTATTTTTAAAAAAAAAAAAAATAATTCAAGCGTTAGTTTAGGAATCCAAAGCAATGTCATCGAGTCCTAAAAGAATTTGGTTTAATCTCTGAGTAAATGTCAATTTTACTGAAGCTGAACCAGTATTATTGATAACTACATTCTTCGTGGTTAAATCCAAAGCGTTAAACCAGGTTAATTGCATTTGGATTCTTCGTAAAGGATATTCGCTTGATATTGTCTGGAGATTTAATGGTCCCCTAGGTGTGAATGTATAATTAAGACGATTATTTACTTTTTTGGTGATTAAGAAATCGGTTAAAACAGTGCGTTCTATATTTGCACTTGCGCCTATTTCCTGGGGATTTATTGGAAGACTCGCAGTTTCTATGATAAGCCTATCAAATTGACTCCACTCTTGAATATAGACATAGTCTTGAGTTATTTTTATATATTGAAGAGCATTGATAGTCTTTATATTACCTGGTCTAACAGGAAGAATTAGTATTCTAGGAGGTTCTGGAAAGCCTATTATAGGTGTCTGTAAATTAGCAAAATTGCCGAAAAAAGAAAACGTTGGATTATCCATAATAACATCAATCAGACCATCATATTCAATTTGTGTGTAGATTGAGCATAATTGACTAGGAGGATCATATGTAATTCTAGGTGGCTGGGTTATTGTTATAGGTAGAACGGCAATATTTTGTAATTCAATAAAACACTCCATTAAAGCCTTATTAACCATCCTTATTAGATGTTGATATTGATAAATAGGATTACTAAATCCTATTGCACCCGAACTATTTGGAATGAAATTGACAGGACAGCGGGTAGTCATAGCTCCAAAACGTAGCCCAACCCAGGAAAAATCATTAATCCATGGAATTAAGGGTATATTATACAGAGGTAGTGAAAATTGTTCAACAGTACTATAATAGTTACTTGGATTTTGTAATATATCGACCGTCCGATTCTGATTAAATTCGGCTGGTCCACCAAACGGTGTTAAATTTTCAAAGTTTGCGTTGTAATAGATATTATCAACGGTCATTTATTATAGGTAGGAATATATTTGTTTGTGGTTTTTACAAACCACTTTCTAGTAGTCTTTGACTAATTTGTTTTCGGAATTGAATTTTAACTGAAGCATTAGTACCAGATGTCAAAATTACGGGATAAGTTTCGCTATCTGAAGTTTGAAAACGAATATTCAAATCAATATTACGTAGGGGATAATTTGATAATAAATTATAGTATCGCAATGGACCTTGTGGGTTAAAAATAATAGCTCCCCTAGAAGTAACTCCTTCTAATAAGAAATCTGTAATTATGCGTTCTTGTACATCTGACTGACCACCAATCAATTCCTGATTTACTGGTATACTATTTGACAAGAAAACAAGTCGTGTAACGGTTGTTATATTTTCAAGGGTCGAATAAGATTGAGTCATGAAATAGTAGGGGACACCACCAAAATCGATGGAATTTGTAAAAGTGTCTCTGATTACTATTCTCGTTTCTAATTCATTCAAAAAGAAATTATCAAAACTATTATATTGTTTAAATAAATTGTAACTGAAAATGATATTAACACGGTTTAGAAGGTCTTCATCGTACCCAGCTTTCTCGGCATTCATTGTAAAAAGACCTGAACTAGCATCAAATGTCATGAAAGGGGGTTCTGTTGCTGGCATTCCAGGCTCTAGAATCAAAAGGTCATCAAAAGCATCCTTAAGGGCATTATTTAAACTCTGGACGTATGTGGCAAATTGGTAAATTGGTAATTTGGGAGCATAAAAATTAATTAATCCGGGAGTTGATG
>CAXBHA010000735.1:0-1851 GCA_963974955.1 uncultured Yeosuana sp.
AACTAATCTTGAGATAGCAAATTTCTCCATGTATTCACTCATATCGATTCGTACTAGCGCATCTTCACTATCAAATAACTCGCGGGATAACACTTTGGCCAATTGTGTTTTACCAACGCCTGTTTGACCTAAAAAGATGAAGGAGCCAATGGGTTTGTTTGGGTCTTTTAATCCAGCTCTGTTACGTTGAATGGCTTTTACAACCTTTGAAA
Source organism: uncultured Yeosuana sp. (assembly GCA_963974955.1). Classification (GTDB taxonomy): domain Bacteria; phylum Bacteroidota; class Bacteroidia; order Flavobacteriales; family Flavobacteriaceae; genus Yeosuana. Next base: position 213 of record CAXBHA010000735.1, read on the forward strand.
CTGCCTCGTCTTGACCAATTACTTTTCCTTTAATCAGCTCTGGTAATAGCGCCAATTTATTTATTTCAGTTTGCGCAATTCTATTTACGGGAATACCTGTCATCATTGAAACCACATCGGCCACATTGTCTTCTGTAACAATTTCACGATGTTGTTTGGTGTCTTCTTCCCATTTTTCTTGGGCAATTTGAAGTTCTTTTTCCAGGCGTTTTTCATCGTCTCTTAACTTGGCAGCCTCTTCATATTTTTGTTTTCTTACAACCAAGTTTTTGGTTTCCTTAACATCTTCGAGTTGCTTTTCCAACTCCAATATTTGCTTAGGAACTTCAATATTGGTGATGTGAACTCGAGAACCGGCCTCATCTAAAGCGTCAATAGCTTTGTCTGGTAAAAAGCGTTCGGTCATGTAGCGATTGGTCAATTTTACACAGGCTTCTCAATGGTTTCCATAACCGATGTTGGTTCAACAATAACTTTTTGGAAACGACGCTCTAAGGCACCGTCTTTTTCAATATATTGACGGTATTCATCAAGTGTAGTGGCTCCTATACATTGAATTTCACCACGTGCTAAAGCAGGTTTAAACATATTTGAAGCATCAAGACTTCCTGTTGCTCCGCCAGCACCAACAATGGTATGGATTTCATCAATAAATAAAATAACGTCATTGTTTTTCTCGAGCTCGTTCATAACGGCTTTCATGCGTTCTTCAAACTGTCCACGGTATTTTGTGCCAGCCACTAAACTTGCCAAATCTAAGGTTACAACGCGCTTATTAAAAAGAATTCTCGACACTTTTCGCTTAATTATTCTTAACGCTAACCCTTCAGCAATGGCAGATTTACCAACGCCGGGTTCCCCTATTAACAGTGGGTTGTTTTTTTTGCGTCTGCTCAAAATTTGAGAAACACGTTGTATTTCCTTTTCACGGCCTACAACAGGGTCTAATTTACCTTCTTCTGCCAAGGCCGTTAAATCTCTTCCAAAATTATCGAGCACTGGTGTTTTAGACTTTTTATTGGTTTTGCCGGTAGTAGGTGCATTAAACAAATTGTCCTTTGTAGTGTCGTCATCAGAACTTGTGTCATCATCTTGAAATGATTCAGCCTTGGGTTCAATATAATTATTATCGTTAGTAATCATAAGTTTAAATTGTTCTTTTACGTTGTCATAATCAACTTTTAGCTTATTTAAAAGCTTCGTAGTGGGGTCGTTTTCATTTCGTAAAATACAGAGTAATAAATGGGCTGTATTTATGGAAGTGCTTTGAAATAGTTTTGCTTCTAAAAACGTTGTTTTTAAAGCACGTTCGGCTTGTCTTGTAAGATGTAAATTCTTTTTTTGATTAGAAGTTACAGTAATATTTGGGTTTGCTGGACTTAATATTTCAACCTTTCGTCTTAAATGATTTAAATCAATCTCAAGGGCATTTAAAATATCAATAGCTTTGCCATTTCCATCACGTAAAAGACCAAGCATTAAATGTTCGGTACCAATAAAATCATGGCCCAAACGCAATGCTTCTTCTTTGCTATAAGCAATTACATCTTTTACTCTAGGTGAAAAATTGTCATCCATAATAAGTTCCTTTCTGCATTAAAAGTAATAAAACAATTTTGTAAAGGCAAAAACTATACCT
>CAXBHA010000736.1:0-1851 GCA_963974955.1 uncultured Yeosuana sp.
CAAAGCATTCCTATGACTGTCTAAAAAATAATGGCCAAGTTCATGCCCAAAAGTATATCTAGCCCTAGGAGTGTAAGAATGACCTAATCTCCCTGTATTGATATAAATATGAAATTTATCATTCAGGTGTTCAATTAAACCATCAAAATAATTGCCATAATTATTTTGACTGAAAGAGATATCTCGTTCTTGAGCGATTAGCTCTGGATTAATCAAATTTTTAGGACAATAGGTCTCCGCAATAAATTCGGCAAGCTCGGAAATTTCTCTTTTCCTATAACATGATAAATATTTTTCTCTAGTCTTTAGCATTATTGCGGTCTTCTAACATCTTCCTTTTCATTTCATCTGAAATAGCTGTGCCATTTCTTGCAGCTTGCGCTAAACCTTCATAGCTGGGATTTTTAATTTTTGAGATAATACGGATATGTTCTGTTTTACCTTTCTTTAATATCTCTAATGGATTATCCCAATGCTTAGGCTTTATTTCTTCTATTTCATTTCTATATCGTTTCTCAAATTCTGTAACAGTCTCTGGATTCGTTGGGAACAAATAGCCTAAAGATTCCAATAATTTTAATATGTTGTTAATTTGTATCACCTCTTTAAGGGTTTAAGTGTGGTGTTTCTTTCGAAGTACTCCTTGATTTTTTTATCACATCTGGACTTGATTTTTCTAATATTCATGTCAGTTGTGTTGTGGACTTTCGTGAGCCATGCCATTATATCCTTTGGTCTCTTCTTACCTACTTCATGACAATCGTAAACCGATAACAATATTAAGCGATCTCTTTCTGAAAAAGTCAACAGAACTTCTTGGAGGATTCTTTGATTATAGCTAAGATTATGCGCTCTATTAATTTCAATTTCTGGTGGGTCAAATGAAAAATCTTTATCATCGATTGTTAGGTCGTGCTCTTGCAGACAGTATTTCTTATTCAAAAGCCCTTTCAATTCATTTTTAGCTATTACAGCTAAATAACCTTTCATTTTTTTATCCACGTCCAAGTCGCAATCCTGGTCTTCAATGTTGAAGTCCAAAGGGCTATTGTAAATTATTAAAAAAGTATTGTTTACTACAATATCTACCAAATCCTCATAAAAATATATAGCAGCCCTTTTTGCCTCGAACACTACCTTACTAAGATATTTTGAGTATTCATGATAAAATATAGTAAATGCTTTGTGAGCCTCAAGCTCGTTTTCTTCCTTATAGGAGAATTTTAATAATATCTCTTCAAGTTCTGCTTTTTTCAAAGTGTTCATATTTTAATGGTTGGGTCACGGTTTTTTTTGGTTGCATAGTTTTCATTTAGATTAGTTAAAATGTTTTGTTTACCTGGATTCTTTACTATCAATATATATAAAAAACCGTGACAAGCATATCTAAGTCACGGTTTTTTATATATGATATTGTAACAATTTAAACTTTTTTAATAATGGCAACTAATAGAATATCAGGAGATAATAGAAGACATGGGGCGGTTAAAAATCGTTCTCAAGTTCTGAATCCCAAAACAAAACTTTATGCAAAGAGAAATGGCGAGAACGGTCAGTTCATGGATGTAAAGACTACTGGAGGTAAATTTAAAGGAGTACGAAAAGAAAATTAAGTAATATAACCCCAAACCTATTTTACCAATAACATAAAACTTATAGTTATGAATAAACAAGATATAATAATTGACTTAAATCAATCGATAAACTCTAATTCGGAAGAGTTTAAAAGTTTGTCGTTCGATTTACAGGGGAATATCCTTTCCCCTCATGCTCGAGATAATGCGGCGCATATCTTTATCGAATTTAAAAACCCGCAAAGTGCTCGAAAATTCATTAAGTATTATTTGGTTG
>CAXBHA010000737.1:0-1850 GCA_963974955.1 uncultured Yeosuana sp.
TCAATTTTTTCCAGTTCTAAATCGATAATATCATCCATGATACGTTGTGCTACATGAATGTGTTTCTTAAATAATTCGAAGTTAAACGTTGCTTTGTCTGTAAACGGGTTTTCAACATAAGAAAATAAATTCATTGCTAGCAAACGACACGAATCGTATGGACATAACGGAATTTCGCCACAAGGATTTGTTGAAACCGTTTTATAGCCCAAATCTGCATAGCAATCAGGTACAGATTCGTTAATAATCGTATCCCAAAATAAGATGCCTGGTTCTGCCGATTTCCATGCATTATGAACAATTTTCCTCCATATTTTATTTGCTTCTATGGTTTTTGAAAATTTTGGATTTTCACTAAATATAGGATATTTCTGTGTATAGGCTGAATCTGATTTCACTGCGTTCATAAAAGCATCATCTATTCTAACAGATACGTTTGCACCTGTTACTTTTCCTTGTAGTAGTTTTGCATCTATGAAATCTTCCGAATCCGGATGATTGATGGATACGGATAACATTAAAGCGCCACGACGGCCATCTTGAGCCACTTCTCGTGTAGAATTTGAGTAACGCTCCATAAAAGGAACAATGCCTGTAGAGGTTAACGCTGAATTTTTTACAGGAGACCCTTTAGGACGGATATGTGACAAATCGTGACCAACACCTCCACGGCGTTTCATAAGTTGTACTTGTTCTTGGTCAATTTTCAGGATACCTCCATACGAATCTGATTCGCCTTCATTTCCAATAACAAAACAATTAGAAAGCGATGCAATTTGATATGGATTACCAATACCGGCCATGGGACTTCCTTGAGGTACGATGTACTTGAAATCTTTAATTAAATCGAAAATAGTTTCTTCTGATAATGGATTTGGATAACGCAACTCGACTCTTGCTATTTCTTTAGCAATACGTCTGTGCATATCGTTTGGCGTTCGCTCAAATAAATTCCCTTGAGAATCTTTTAAAGCATATTTATTTATCCAAACACGGGCAGCTAAATCATCTCCTGTGAAATAAGCTAAAGAAGCATCAAAAGCTTCGTCTTGTGTATACGTTCTTGATTGTTTGAGGGATTGAGATTCTACAGGCATTGTTCTTGGTTTAAGTTATAAGTATTGGAATAACAAATAACGTAAAAAAGTTAAACCTAAAACACAACAAAAATCATAAAGTTTACAATAAAAATATTTATCTTATTGATATACAGTATTTTAAAAATTTATTAACATAAAAAAGTTAACAAATTTTTTAATTTAAAAAAGTATATAAATTTAAAAGCCTGCTACAAATCCAATTCCTAAATATTGTTTCCACTGTGTTTTAGGGCCAGCTTCAACAAATTCGCCCTCAATTGCCGACGGTTTAGTTGTTTTTACATCGTCATCATAGCGAATATAGGAGCCAAATGTTGCTTTTACAAAACTATTTACTTTAAAATCAAAATTAATTTGCCAATCAACATCTATATTCCCAAATTTATTTATGTAGTCAGTGTATAGGCTCACCAAATGTCTAAGGGTAATATTTTGTACAACTTCCATTTCATAACTATTGGTCACCAATATGCCTAATTCACGTTGAATCCTTTTTCCTTTAGTGATAATATTTCCTTGATCATCTAAGACGGCTGGTTCAACACCAAAAGCTCCAGCATTGGCAAGTTCTTGATCTAAAACAAATGTTGTTTTTAAGGTAAACGGTGAAAAATAAAAAGACAGGTCTTCTCTCTGCTTAGCATATTCCATCCCGCCTCCAAAAAACAAATAACCGGGCGCCATGAATTTTGATATGGGGTCATCAATATTTGGGTACTTATAACCATTTGTGAATTGTGTCTTAAAATT
>CAXBHA010000738.1:0-1849 GCA_963974955.1 uncultured Yeosuana sp.
ATACACCCAAGAAATCATTTTTGAAAGATATCCCGCCAAAAATCTGCCTAAGGCGAGTGACAGTGCTAAAATACTGGCCATTTGCACACTTAACGTAGTACTAAACCTAAATATTTTTTCATTAAATCTGGGCAACCAAGTCATAATACCTTGTTCAATCATTACAAAGAAGAAGGCCGATGTTAAAAACACCAAAACCAAAGGGACAATAATTAATTTTAAGGATTTTACAAGGTCTTCTTTTAAATTAGAACCAATGGCTTCAACTTTGTATTCTATTTTAGAAAAAAACAAAAAAACAAAGGATATTATGATCAATACCGACAACAAATAATAGACGTTAAGCCATGCATTTTCATCGGTATCTGAATAGAATATTGGAAATAAAAAATACGCCAAAGCAATACCTACCATAAAAAAACCTTCAATAGAACTCATTAAGGCGGAGTGTTCTTTTTTTGTAGATGTAACGATGCCTATAAGAGAATATACCGATAGTTTTATTAAAGCAAAACTGATCCCGATTGACAAAAACAATAGTTTGGTATAAAAAAATGAGTTGCCAACAATCATTAACAAACACCCTGTGAATACTATTGCCAAACCTGTCAGCATGGCTTTTTTATATCCAAAACGGGGAAGAAATGAGGCTATTAAAAAAGATACGACTGCTATGGGCAAATCTTTAAACGCCTCCAAAAGCGACGCTTGGGATTCTGTAACATGATAAACATTTATCGATTTTGCTATCACTATTCCAACGCTATTCAATAAAATGGCAAACACAAAATAGTTAAGATAAATTGATATTCGTATTCCTTGATTTTTCATGTTACCTCTAATTTTAAGTATTAAATGCTGCTTAATACTAGTTTAAGCAGCATTTAAAAATTAACAACATTTAAAACTAAACATATAAACTAACTAAATACTAAGCCAGGTCTGTTTAAAAATTAACCGCTACAGATAATCTTATAGCTCTGCCTAAAATAGATCTGGCCATAAACGTTTGCCCATTTGTTGGCGCATTCCCATCTGCTCTTCCATCTGCCTCTGTTAATCCAATAGTATTAAACAAATTGGAAGCATCTAATCCAAAACGCATATTATTGACTTTATATGAAGCTCCAGCATTTACAACCCCAAATGAAGGCAGCTCAAAAGTATTCCCAATATCCTGATATTTTTTCCCAAAATAAGAGTACTTAGCATATACATTGAGTTTTTCTGTAAGATTATAATCTGGTCTGAATGTAAAGTAAAATTTAGAAATCCGTCTCGCCAAATTACCGTTTAATGTTGCTTCGGATCCTTGGTAACCTTTGTATTGAGGATTTTGCAAGGTGCCATTAAAAGTTGCATTAAAATCTCCCAATTTCAAAATAGTTTCCAATTCAATTCCTAAGTTTTCTACATTAGCAAACTTTTTTTCTGATGTCCCACCAGACCCTATATCTTGATAGGCTATATTGTCCAACTTCATATAAAAGGCATTCGCGAAAACCGCTATTTTTTCAGCAGAATATTTAAACCCTAACTCTGTTTGGTTAACACCTGTAACATTTAGGTCTTTAAGGCCTGCACTTCCCAAAGCATTCTCTATTGCTGGGCCATAAAATGATTCTTCAATGGGTGCTCTAAAACCTCTACTGTATCTTAAATAGGAAGCCATATTATCGTTAAACTTATAGTTTGCCGCTGCGGAATATGACAATTCGTTTACTTTATAATTCCAATAAACATAATCCCCTGTTAAAATGTTTACACCATTATCTGCTGTGTTATTGGCTAAAACTCCTATATCATTGCCCCAAGTACCATGATCTCCTGATCCTGAATATTTATCATC
>CAXBHA010000739.1:0-1843 GCA_963974955.1 uncultured Yeosuana sp.
TAAATGCAAATTCAAAAGAATCAGAAAACATCATTAATTTTTTAAAGCACAAAACAGAAAATGATATTGATACTATGGAGGTTAGAAATCTTAAAGGATTAATACGAAGAACTGAATCTCTTGCAGCTACCAGATATTTAGGCGTACATGATTCAAATGTTCATTTCCTGGACCTTCCCTTTTATGAGACCGGTACCGTTAAGAAAAACAACCTGACAGTTGCAGATATAGATATTATGTGCAATCTGATTGAAACGGTAAAGCCACACCAAATTTATGCTGCCGGAGATTTGGCAGACCCACACGGAACACATAAAGTTTGTTTGGATAGTTTGTTTGAAGCACTAAAAAGACTAAAGCATCATAGTTATATGAATGATTGCTGGGTTTGGTTGTACAGGGGCGCATGGCATGAATGGGAATCTTACGAAATTGAAATGGCAGTGCCAATGAGTCCAGACCAGGTCTTAAGAAAAAGACATGCCATATTTTATCATCAATCTCAAAAAGATGGTGTTATGTTTCAAGGTGATGATAACAGAGAGTTTTGGGTACGTGTAGAAGACAGAAATAGATTAACAGCCAAAAAATATAATGATTTAGGATTAGCAGAATATGCCGCAATTGAGGCATTTAAAAGGTATCACTTCTAAATAATGAATAACTATTTGGTATATCTATTTTGACTAAATTTCGGTAATTGTTTTTCTCATAACGCATGATTTTTAAATATATGATTTAATGCCTTGGCCTATAGAAATTAATGAAACCGATTCTAAATTTATCATTAGTATATATTTAACCATCTCAATAAATGCTAGTAGTAAAGTAATTCACATAGGCGAAAATTATTTTAATAAAATTTCAACCCTGCATCAACATTTCACTAATTTATATAGCTAAAATAATTGAAAATAGAACTTCTTTTTTACGGCTGAATAGTTTTGATAAAGAGGTATTTATTTGGTTTTACAATCAATGTTCCCAATAATATTCTTTCATCTCCTTTTAAGGAAACTTCTGAATTATTATTTCCAAAGTTAAAATAGCAAGTGATCAATTCTCCGTTAAAAATTCTAGTAAATTTTATGCAATCATTTATAAATGACAAAATCTTGTGTTTTCTATGTTTAGGTGAAAGTTCAAAATTATGTAAGACTATCATTTCAGTATATCTTCTAACATTGTTTCCCATCCACCACTGATTCCAAAACCTATTAAAATCTATTTTTAGGATTTTCAATTTCAAAACGACACATCATTTGGCTATAAACCAAATCCATTTAGGGTACATTTCAATAAAATATTTTTAAGCTTAAGGCTATTTGAAAATCAAAAAATCATTAGTATTTAATATTGGAGATCCTGATAGGATTATTGAATTATCCGGCAAATTAACAGTGAATGACTTTCCAAAATTAATTATAACAGTGATTTTAGTGTTTTCATAAGTTCTAACAAAATAAATACAATCTTTACTAATTTCAAGGCTTTCGTAATTACCATATTGTAAAACAGGTTCAGAATTCCGTAAGGCAATCAATTGTTTATATTTTGAAAGCATTGATTCCGGATTTTTTTCTTGTAACTCCACATTTACAATGGTATAATTGGGGTTAACCTTTATCCAGCTTTTACTGGACGAAAACCCAGCAAGCGTATCAGAATTCCATTGCATTGGACTGCGAGACTTATCGCGATTATGCTCATTTCCTATCTTAAGCGCTTCGTTTTCAGACTGACCCTTATTGATAGCTAATTGATACTGGGTGCGACCTTGTATATCTTTTATTTCACTTAAAGAATTGGCTTCTATATTTTCCATCCCAATTTCTTCACCGTA
>CAXBHA010000740.1:0-1836 GCA_963974955.1 uncultured Yeosuana sp.
TAAAAGTTTTGAGAATCGTTTTGATAGTAAGATTAAGCAAGCCAAAATATATCCTACTTGGGCGGTTGTGGTGTTTATTATTAGTTTGATGCTTGGGTTTGTTTCGGTTTCCTATGTTTTTCTCAAATAAGAAAGTTTTTGGGTAAACTCTTTATTTTGATTTGTCACTTTCAATGTATTGAACTGGTTTAAACTTTTTTGATTGAATCGAAAAACAGGGGTTTTTTGCTCAATTGAAGGCTTTTTTTAACCGCAGCATCGCTACGGAGTTCAAAAAAGACAAAAAGGGAGTGAAAAATAACATTTTGTAGCCAATTGAAAAAAGTTTAAACCAGTTCATAATATTAACCTCAAAAATAAGATTATGTTGCAAGTCTGCATCTTAAGTTTATGTTAATATTGTTATGGTAAGAAAAGAATCATCGATGTTGTAATTATAAAGAAAAACGTAGGCTTTTTTTATGCCATAACTACTTACAAGGTCTTTCCTAAATTTATCAACAAGCTTTGGAATATATCCATTATCATTTTCTATATTTGAAAAATACAAAAAGGAATGCAGTTTAAACACCCAGAACTTCTTTACGCTTTATTTTTTCTGCTAATTCCCATTATTATTCATTTATTTCAATTTAGGAAATTTCAAAAGGAAGACTTTACCAATGTTGCATTTTTAAAGGAGGTTACATTACAAACCCGTAAAAGTTCCCAATTAAAAAAATGGCTAACATTATTGACCAGACTATTATTTTTTACTTCAATAATTTTTGCGTTTTCGCAGCCTTTTTTATCTAAAAAGAATGCATTTAACACCAAAGCCGAAACAGTTATCTATCTGGACAACTCCTTTAGTATGCAAGCAAAAGGTGACAAAGGAGAGCTGTTACAACGTGCGTTGCAAGATATTATCACCAATGTCCCAGAAGATGAAACCATTTCATTAGTAACAAATGACAACACTTATAAGAATACTAATATAAAAGCTGTTAAAAATGACCTATTAGAGATTGAATATTCGTCTAAACCATTAAGTTATAAAGCTGCTTTGCTAAAATGTAAAAATATTTTTAAACCAACGAGTACCGTAAAAAATATTATATTCATCTCTGATTTTCAACAAAAAGAGCCAGGATTTAATCCAGAAGAAAATTCATTATTTAAAATCTATGCGGTAAAATTAAACCCAATAAGCAACCATAATATTGCCATTGATTCTGCCTTTATTTCAAAAGAAACCGGGAACAACATGTTCCTAAACATTACCTTAAAAAATCAAGATGGTTTTATAGATAATATGCCGGTTTCATTTTTTAACACTAATCGATTAATTGCTAAAACTTCAGCTACTTTTGCCGCAGATACGACAGTAACTTTTTCTTTACCACCAAACCAAATTATTAATGGGCAAATCACTATTAACGATGCAGAATTACAGTACGATAACAGTTTGTTTTTCAATATAAATAATACCTCAAAAATTAATGTGCTGGCTATTAATAATGCAAACGATTCTTTTTTAAACCGGATTTATACCGAAGACGGATTTAATTATACATCAACACCCTTAAATGAATTAGATTATAACATTTTAAATGACCAAAACCTGATTATTTTAAATGAATTATATACAATCCCAAATTCATTGATCAATGCTTTAAATGCGTTTACAATCCAGGGAGGTTTTTTAATGATAATTCCTTCAAATAATATTTCAATTGAAGCTTATAACTTGTTATTACAAAATCACAACACCTCCTTTAATGATCTTATTAAAAACCAGAAACGTATTACAACTATCAATTTTTCTCATCCTTTGTATTCCAATGGAGTATTTGA
>CAXBHA010000741.1:0-1836 GCA_963974955.1 uncultured Yeosuana sp.
TTTCACTCCATTCTGAATGACAAAAATGGTATTATGAATGAATACGGGCATTCAAATTGTTATTTCTGTCAGATGTAATTTGCCATTAAACATTCCGGTTGTTATCAACTTTATTGTTATGGCCCATTTCATAATAATTATATTACGTTCAACTTTAATTACACCATAACGTTATTGCTTCCAAATCTATCAAAAATAGCTTTATCCAATTCTTCTCTATGATCTGGATGCGCAACATCCCTTAATGCTTCTGCTCGTTGTTTTAGCGTTTTACCAAACAACTTGGCAACACCATATTCAGTGGCCACAAATCTTGCATGGGCCCTGGTTGTTACAACTCCTGCTCCTGGTTTTAACGCTGGAACGATTTTTGAGACACCTTTTAACGTTGTTGCCGTTATTGCAATAATTGGCTTTCCTCCTTTAGATAAGGCAGCTCCTCGCATAAAATCCATTTGTCCACCAACACCTGAGAACATTCTTGTGCCTATGGAATCTGCACAGACTTGTCCGGTAAAGTCTATTTCAATTGCCGAGTTAATGGCCGTTACTTTTGGATTTTGACGAATGATAGCCGTATCATTAACATAGGCAATATCCAACATTTCAATTTCTGGGTTGTCATCCATAAAATCATATAAACGGCGCGTACCCATTGCAAACCCAGAAACGATTTTATAAGGATTTATCTTTTTTTGTGAACCATTTACAATGCCTTTTTCCACTAAATCCACAATGCCTTCAGAGAACATTTCGGTATGGACCCCTAAATTTTTATGGTTTGTTAAGTACGTTAATACGGCATTTGGAATGCCACCAATACCCATTTGAAGTGTTGCCCCATCATCGATAATTCCAGCAATATTTTTTCCAATTGCTTTCTCTTCCTCTGATGGTTCTACAAATTTCATTTCATGAATGTCTTCTTCAACCAATACGCAAGCACTAAATTTGTTTAAATGAACCAAGGCATCACCAAAAGTACGAGGCATTTTAGGATTGATTTGAGCAATGACTTTTTTACTGTTTTCAATTGCTGAAATTACTATATCTACAGAAACCCCTAAAGAACAGAATCCGTGTTTATCAGGTGGTGAAACATTTACCAAAACCACATCCAAGTCCATATATCCTTCACGGAACAAACTTGGGATATCACTCAAGAAAATAGGGATGTAATCAACGGTGTCTCCTACCAATCTCCTTACATTTCCACCGATAAAGAAAGCACTTGTATGGAAACTTTCTCTTAACCCTGGAGCAGCATATCCACATTCCCCTTCGGTATGCAAGTGACAAATTTCAACTTTTTTAAGTTCTGGTGCACGTGCTACCATGGCTTTAATTAATGTTTGAGGTGTTGCTGACCCCCCCTGAATCAATACTCTGTTACCTGACTTTATAAGCTTAACAGCTTCAGAAGCTGACATTACATTTGGAATTTTCATTTTAAAAAATTTTAATTTGTATGTGTTTTCATTTAATCAATAATCAATTTTTACCCTAAAAAACTTAAAATAATACCTGCGGCAATGGCAGAGCCAATAACGCCTGCAACGTTTGGTGCCATAGCGTGCATTAATAAATAATTTTGTGGATCAGCTTTTAGTCCTTCTGCATGTACTACTCTAGCACTATCTGGAACGGCAGAAACCCCTGCGGCTCCAATAAGTGGGTTAAGTTTATCGCCATCTTTAAGAAACAGGTTCATGAATTTTGCAAAAAACAAACCACCCATAGTTGCAATAACAAATGATATAGCTCCTAATCCAAATATCATCATAGAATCTTTGGTGATAAAAATATCTGCTTGTGTTGATGCCCCTACAGTTACTC
>CAXBHA010000742.1:0-1829 GCA_963974955.1 uncultured Yeosuana sp.
CAGCAAACGGCTGTTTATCTAATTCCGCGAAATTTTCTATTGGAGAAATCCAGCTATATTGTAAATCGCTAGAGGTAGCTAAGGACCATGACGTTTTTGGATTATATTGTTTGCTAGCGTCTATAAATTGCTTGGAAACTTTTTCATATTCTCCAACCATGGATGGTCTAACATTATCCACGTGTATTTGATAACGTTGCTGAGCTTGTGAGAAATATACTGTAAAACACATTAATACTATTAATAATGCAGTTGATTTTAATACTTTCATAAAATTTATATTTAAAAGTTAGTTGTTATTAATTAAATTATTTTGTAGTTGGTGGGGCAATACCTAATTGATTGTATAAAGTTAGGTCATCATAGAAAGCATCTTCTTGAGTGGCCTTTCCGTCTTTGTTAAATGTCCATACACTTAAACCATGGGTCGTGATTTTTTTTGCTGTGGGTGGGTTGCCTATAAATTCGCCTGTGTTAGTGCCTGTAACGGTCCAGTTAATGTATGCCACATTATCTTTTATAATCGTTTTATCTATTGCCACATGAATATCTGGAAAGCCTTTATGGAACGCGTTCATAATGTTGGCATAATCGGTTTGATTACTAGCAGCCCTATTACCATTGGTGTTTCGTACCAGATTTTCCACTGTGGCTGTTTTCATTCCGTCTATATCATTTTTATTCCAAATATCGCCAAATGCTTTAATGGTGACAGTCATTGCTTTTTCATCTGCACCCATAGCATTTTCTTGGGCGATTTGTTGCATGGCTGCAGTATAACCGGATAAATCATAATAGCCATATTCTTCAGCTATTTTTCCATTTTTCATATTTGCAGAAATATGCACCGGAATTGTCAATTCTTGACCATTAGCGGCCAAAGTACCTCGCCATCGACCCCAAAAGTTTACCCAGGTATTGCCGTCATCACTTAAAGTTTGCTCATAAAAAACAGGTTCTTTGTCAAAACCATAACTAGAGGTATTGGCCAATAATCCTTTTAAATGCACTAGTAGTTCTGCTGGTGGTAATCCGTCTTTCCAGGTATTGTGAAATATTTTTGCCGTGTCGGCATAATGGGTCGCCCAAGCATCCCAATTACCGGCATTATAATCGGAAACCAATGCTTTTACTTCATCAATATTTGTGGATGCGGTTGTAAATCTGGATTCTTCTTTTTTGCATGATGTAAATAAGACTAAAGCAAGCCCTAATAAAAACAGTTTTTTCATAAAAATAAATATTTAAGGTTAGTGGTTTTTAATTTAATGTATGTCCTAATTGTTCCATGACACTTAAATTATCATAAAACACATCTTCTTCATCTATTTTTCCATCTTTATTAAAATGAAAGCGAGATAATCCTTCAACTTTAACTTTTTTACCTGTCGCAGGAGAACCAGCAAATTCACCAGTATTTGTCCCAGTAAAAAACCAATGAACGAAAACATTGTTGCCATTAACTGACCTATGTGGAATTGTGACTTCAAGATCTGGAAACCCGGTATGGAACACATTTATATTTGTTGCTAATTCCTTTGCACCTGTTGCTACTTTTGTTCCATTCAAATAGCGCAAATAATCATCTGTAAGAATATTGCTTAATACTGAAATGTCTTTATTATTATTAAATTCATTGATGAAAGTATCAATTTGAGCTAACATTGCTTTTTCGTCTACTGGTAAATTGTTTTCTTTTTCTATTTTGGACAAGGCAGTTGTAATGGGAGCAGAGTCCCAATAATTTTCAAGTCGTACGACTTTACCGTCAATAAATCTTGACGATATATGAACAGGCACATCTATTTCTCGATTAGTTGCCTTTAGTG
>CAXBHA010000743.1:0-1825 GCA_963974955.1 uncultured Yeosuana sp.
TTTAACTTTTAACTTTTAACTTTTAACTTTTAACTTTTAACTTTTAACTTTTAACAAAACTACAATTTATACTCCGATAATCCTTTGGTAAATGCTTCAGGATTTTCAGCTAGGTGATATCGTGGATCATCAATAGCTTCAACAATTACTTCACGAAACTTGGGACTTGATTTATAAAGCAATATTTTACAGTCTTCACTTAAATGCTTTAGTTTTATCAACGTTCCTTCGGCTTCATACTTGTTTACCAGATTGAAAATAGCTTCTATTGCTGAATGGTCACTAATACGCGATTCTACAAAATCAATTTCTACATTCTGCGGGTCATTTTTCACATCAAACTTATCATTAAAAGCAATTATGGAACCAAAAAACAATGGCCCCCAAATTTCATAAATTTTAGTACCATCGTCGCGCATACGTTTTCTTGCTCTAATACGTTTTGCATTTTCCCAAGAAAACACCAATGCGCTCATAATCACACCTGAAATAACAGCAATTGCCAAATCAAATATGACGGTTAAAGCCGAAACTGTAACTAAAACAATCATATCACTCAATGGTATTTTATTTAAAATTCTAAAACTACTCCATGCAAATGTTCCTATAACCACCATAAACATAACGCCTACCAACGCAGCAATAGGCACTTGCTCAATGAGTCCAGAGGCAAATAAAATAAATGCCAATAGTGCTAAAGATGCCACTATACCAGACAGTCTTCCTCGTCCACCACCTTTTATGTTTATAAGCGATTGTCCAATCATGGCACAACCTCCCATACCACCAAACAATCCAGTAACGATATTAGCACCACCTTGAGCTAAACATTCTCGATTGGCATCTCCTCTGGTTTCGGTTAATTCATCAATCAAATTTAATGTCATTAAAGATTCTATTAAACCAATAGCAGCCAAAATCAACGCATAAGGGAAAATGAATTTCATGGTTTGAAAATTAAAAGGTATTTTATTGAAAATTTCAAATTGAAATTGCGGTAACCCCCCTTTTAAGCCATCTCCACCTGCCTCTTTGATAAAACCACCCACAGTTGCCACATCCAATTGGCCAAAAATCACAATCGCTGATACTGCTAAAATAGCCAATAAGGCCTCAGGTAATTTTTTGGTGATTTTAGGAAGTCCGAACATAATTCCCATCGTTAACCCCACCAGACCAACCATGGTCCAAAGTTGAGTGCCTTGCATCCAAACAATCTTGCCATTTTCGAATGTCATAAACATTTTTAACTGAGATAAAAATATTACAATAGCCAACCCATTAACAAAACCCATCATTACTGGATGTGGAATTAATCGAATAAATTTTCCGAGTTTCAAAAAACCTGCAAGCATTTGTATAATTCCCATTAAAACAACCGTAGCAAACAAATAATAAAGCCCTAAATTTTCGTTTTCTGATCCCATCGCATTTCCTTCTGCGACTAAGGACACAATTACAACTGCCAAGGCGCCAGTTGCACCACTTATCATTCCTGGCCTTCCTCCAAAAACAGAGGTTATAAAACCAACCATAAATGCAGCGTATAGCCCAACTAACGGATCTACACCAGCAACAAATGCAAAAGCGACCGCTTCTGGCACTAATGCTAATGCAACTGTTAGTCCGCTAAAAATATCATTTTTTGCATTGACGGTTTGTTTTCTAATAAATTCTGTCATGGGTGTTTTTTTGAAGGGGCAAATTTACAGTTAATATAGAGATGACAAAGCCTTTATTTTTAATAATTGCTTAAATTAGGCTACTAAATCATTTTGAAATGAAATTATTTTATTGAATGTCCGTAATTTGTCATAAGTCTGAA
>CAXBHA010000744.1:0-1824 GCA_963974955.1 uncultured Yeosuana sp.
GCAGGTATTCAAAGAAGATACCCTAGTGAAGATTTTCCAGATGAGGAATGGAGTAAAGTAATTGCTATTAATCTAGATGCTACTTTCTATTATTGTAAATATGTGGCAAAAAACATGTTGCAAAATGGTGGAGGAAAAATAATAAATATTGCTTCGTTAATGAGTTTCTTAGGTGGTATAACTATACCTGCATACGCAGCTTCTAAAGGTGGTGTTAGTCAATTAACAAAAGCGCTATCTAATGATTGGGCTGCAAAGGGTATTTGTGTGAACGCAATAGCACCTGGTTATATGGATACGCAACTTAATACAGCATTAATTAACGATAAAAAAAGAACAGAAGAAGTTTTCATTAGAGTACCTATGAAGAGATGGGGTAATGGTGAAGATTTAAAAGGATTGACTGTATTTTTATGCTCACCTGCAAGTGATTACATTACTGGCACCGTAATACCAGTTGATGGTGGGTACCTAGGAAGATAATATTACTTAAAAGTAAAAAAGAATAATTATAGAATAGGTTTTGAAATAAATTGAATAAAAAATAGAAGTATTTAATCTGATTAACATGTTAGCAAACAAATTTATTAGGTGATAATTCTAGTTTCAATAATTTTACGACCTATTTATATAGTATGATAAAAGGGATATAAATTTTAATTTCTATCATACTTAAGTTGAATTCAATTAAAAAATTTAGCCTAAAACAACAGCAACAATGAAGTTAAGCATAATTATTCCTTTATATAATAAGGAAAAATATATTGAACGTTGCTTGGAAAGTCTTTCCGCCCAGGATATCTCACCGAGAGATTACGAGGTTATAATTGTTGATGACGAATCCAAAGATTCGGGAGTAGAAATTGCACAAAATTATGCCAATAACAATGCAGATGTAAATATTCATTTAATTAAGCAACAAAACCAAGGTCCTAGTGCTGCTCGAAATAATGGTTTAAAATTGGCCAAAGGAAAGTATGTCTATTTTCTTGACGCCGATGATTACATAGCGTTAAATACTTTAAATTATTTATTAAAATTATGTGAAAAAAATAACTTAGATATATTAGAATTCGACACTAGTGAAATAGCTGATGGAACAGAACCTTCTACTGAACTAAGTTCAACACCATTAAATTCACAAGAGTTAGCTGTTCCTGTTGTGAATGGGTCTACATATATTATTAAATATAATTTCAGAAATCAAGCTTGGAGATATATTATCAAAAGAAGTTTCATTTTAGATACAGAAATAACGTTTTTAGAAGAAATGCGTGCCTACGAAGATTTGATTTTTACTGTAAATCTATTCCTTCAATCCAATAGAATATCAAAAGCAAACATAAATGCACATAGGTATGTTAGAGTTCCCAATTCTATCGTTACCACTAAAAACTCAAAGAAAAACTTGGAATTCCTTCACAGTATGGTTAAAGCCGTTTCTGAGCTGTCTATTTTAATAAATAATCTTAAAACTTCTGAACAGAATCACTTAAAACTTATCGGTAGATTGAAAAACAAACAGTTTGTCGTTGTTTATGCTTTATTGGTCAGGGCTTTTAAATATGGTGTCAACACAAAGGATTTAAACACAATATTGATAGAATTAAATACGTTAGAAGCCTATCCTATAAACCCGAAAGTTGAAGGTATTGGAAAAGGAAGTTTATTCCACTCATTATTTTTTGTGCCAATTTTCAATAATAAAACATACTGTTTATTCGGTTTAAAAATTATGAATCAGCTATCTTTTTTTAAATAGTCTGTGATTAATTCTAAAATTAAAATTTCAAATTAAAAATATAAAATATGATTTGTTTCCTT
>CAXBHA010000745.1:0-1823 GCA_963974955.1 uncultured Yeosuana sp.
TGTGCAAACCTAAAAAATGGCAGAGCCTTTAAAACATGGCCACCGTCAAAGACGGTGGTTTTTTAAGAGCAAATAAAAACAAAAAAATTAATTTAAAATCATATACGTAGCAATTCCACCTAAATAACCTAACAATGCCAATAAAGAAATTCTTTTTAAATACCAAATAAAATCAATTTCAAAAATTCCCATAATGGCAACACCAGCAGCTGACCCAATTATTAAAATACTGCCTCCAGTACCTGCCGCATAGGCCAATAATTCCCAAAAAGCATTATCCACAGGATAAACCGTTAAGGAATACATCCCCATTGCTCCTGCCACCATAGGGACATTATCTATTACAGACGACAACAATCCTATAAGGGTATTCACCATATATATGCTTTTAAAATTATTATCCAAGACCAAAGATAATTGCAATAAATAACCTCCGGTTTGTAAGGCCGCTACCGCCATTAGGATTCCCAAAAAGAATAAAATACTAGGAGTATCTATTCGCTGAATGACGCCTACAATTGATAAGGGATTTCTATACTCCAAAATCTTATTTCTATGCATCAACTCGGTTAATATCCACATGATGCTTAAGCCGAATAAAATTCCCATAAACGGAGGTAAATGGGTTATCGTTTTAAATATAGGAACAAACAACAAAGCCCCAATCCCTGCACTAAAAACAATGTTTTTTTCAGATTTACTAACGATTCCTTTATGCTTATCATGAATCTCTGAATGATTCTCGATAGATTCAATATTCCCCTTTAATTTAAAGCTTAATATGCCTAAAGGAATCACCAAACATACCAAACTAGGTAGAAATATTGCCTTTACAATATTTAAAGTTGTTATTTGTCCACCAATCCATAACATAATAGTTGTAACATCGCCAATAGGAGACCAAGCACCACCCGCATTGGCAGCAATAATTATCATACCTGCAAAAAGCCAAAGTTCCTCTTTCTTTTTAATAATTTTTTTAAGAAGCGTTGCCATAACAATGGCCGTTGTTAAATTATCCAATGCCGCTGAGAGAAAAAACGTAATAAAGCTTAGCGCCCATACTAATTTAACTCGATTAGTTATTTTTATCTTGTCAGTTATTATTGTAAACCCTTCATGGGCATCAATAAGTTCTACAATGGTCATGGCTCCAAGAAGGAAAAATAAAATTTCTGAAATCTCTCCAATCTGTTCCAATAAAGATTCAGAAACAAAGTGTAATGAAGCATCTTCGGTCATACCAGAAAACAGCGTTGCCCTTCCAAAAATTAATAATACCCAACACACAACGCCAATTAACAATGCCAAGGCGGTTTTATTTATATCTATTTTATGTTCTAAGGCAATTCCCAAATACCCAATGGCAAATACGACAATGATGGCTGTGTACATGTTTATTAATTAAGGTTGATTTGTTATTTAAAGATATTAATAAAATTTATTCTATAACAAATAATAAAACTAGAAATAGTGTTAATTTTTGTTTAATGTTTATTATTTTTTGTTAAACATTATGTATTTTTGTGGAACAATTTAAATATCATGGCAAAAAAGAAAATAATTTAAGTAAACTTATATTTTTGATAAAAAACAAGAAACGGACTAAGGTATTGTTACCTTTAAAATTTAATTTATGAAACAATTAATACTATTAACGCTTATGTTCTCCATGTTTACAAAATCCACAGCTCAAAAACCTCCAACACAATCTATTTATGATATAAAAATTAATAGTTTGGGAGGAAGCCCTATTAATCTATCCGATTATAAGGGTAAGTATATATTATTTGTTAATGTAGCCTCAAAATGCGGTTTTACCG
>CAXBHA010000746.1:0-1819 GCA_963974955.1 uncultured Yeosuana sp.
TTAGGTTCAACCTCTTTTTCCAGTCCGTTTTTCTTGATATATAATTCACATTGCTGATCGATGGCTGCATTCATAAAAAAGCCCAATAACATTGGTGCCGGACCATTAATAGTCATACTCACCGAAGTCATTACATCTGCTAAATCAAAACCAGAATACAATTTTTTTGCATCATCCAAACAACAAATCGAAACCCCTGCATTTCCTATTTTACCATAAATATCGGGTCGTATATCGGGGTCATTCCCGTAAAGTGTTACGCTATCAAAAGCAGTTGATAGGCGTTTAGCTGGCAACCCTTCACTCACATAATGAAATCGTCTATTAGTACGTTCTGGACCACCTTCGCCAGCAAACATACGGGCAGGATCCTCTCCTGTTCTTTTAAAGGGATATAATCCTGCGGTAAATGGAAACTCACCTGGAACATTTTCCTGTAAGGTCCACATCAATATATCTCCCCAAGCTTGATACTTTGGTAAGGCTACTTTTGGTATTTGCGTGTGGGACAATGACTCTGTATGTGTCTCAATTTTTATTTCTTTACTTCTTACTTTAAATGAATATATTGGGTTTTTATAGGTATTTGTTTTTTCCTCCCAACCTATAATTACTTTCCAATTATGAGGATCTAGATTTAATTTTACACGATCGAATTCTGCAATAAGAAGTTTTACAAAGTTCTTATTCTCGTCCTGAACTTGTTTAAGGATCACGTCTAGATTCAATCCTGACTTATCAAGAAAAGATTGCTTCGTTTCGTTTGCAATAACGCTGAGTACCGATTCAATCGTTTTATAAATTCCATATAATTTTTGAGCGACCTCAACTTGTTGTAATGCCGTTTTATCATAAGCGCGATTATTTTCAGCAATCTCAGATAAGTAACGCGTTCTTGAAGGTGGAATAATAAAAATCTTTTCACTTGTCTCTTGTGAATGTGTGAAACTTGATTTTAATTTAGCTTGTGTTTTTTTAATGATATTATTGATAACCGCATGATAAAGCGTATTCATGCCGGGGTCGTTAAACTGTGATGCTATTGTTCCATATACCGGTAAATTATCTTGGGGGACATCCCAAAGATTATGATTACGCATGTATTGTTTTTTTACATCTCTTAAAGCATCTAAGGCCCCTCGTTTATCGAATTTATTAATGGCTACCAAATCGGCAAAATCAAGCATATCAATTTTTTCTAACTGGGTAGCAGCACCAAACTCAGGCGTCATAATATATAGCGAGACATCACTATGCTCAATAATCTCTGTATCAGACTGACCAATACCAGACGTTTCCAAAATAATTAAGTCATACTCAGCCGCTTTTAAAACTTGAACAGCCTCATTTACATACTTTGACAACGCTAAATTTGATTGACGTGTCGCCAAACTGCGCATGTAAACTCTCGGGTTATTAATGGCATTCATCCGGATCCTATCGCCCAAAAGAGCACCACCTGTTTTACGTTTTGAAGGATCTACAGATACAATCCCGACGGTTTTTATCGGAAAATCATTTAAAAACCTACGAACCAGTTCATCAACCAACGATGATTTCCCTGCGCCTCCTGTTCCCGTAATTCCCAAAACAGGAGTAGTCCCATTTAATTTCCCCAAAGGAGAAAAAAGCTTATCGAATGCCTCATGGTTATTTTCTGCATAAGAGATTAATCTCGCGATAGTCGGTACGTTTTTCTCTTTTAATAACATTTTTATTTCCTTCTCTTTGGGAAGGATTAAGGATGGACTTGCAAAATCAGATTTTTTTACCAAATCATTAATCATGCCTTGTAAGCCCATTTCACGACCATCATCTG
>CAXBHA010000747.1:0-1816 GCA_963974955.1 uncultured Yeosuana sp.
ATCTCCTTTCCCAGCTGCCATGAAAACATTTCTTGCAATATTGAATCTGCCTTTTCCATAGCCATTTCTGTTCCATTAACACTTTTAATAATATCTCTAGGTTGCACCCCTAAATCATTCCAAAAGCTATTATCCTTAACTAAGTCATTAAAGAAAATGGTTCCGTATTGTTGGTTTCCCCATACAATTATGTTGTTTACATCATTACCATTTAAAACGTAACTTGTCTTTACTTTAGATTCACCAAATTCCAATCCAACTTTTTCAAAAAATTCGGCGTAATCTATCGGTGTGGTTCCTACAACATACGTTTTTAAAAAATCACCGATAGATGGGTAAGTCATCGCTGCTATTTCATCTATAAGTTTATTATCATCAAAAGGTTTGTTATCTCCATATTTATTCGATAATTCTTTCATTAAGGATAAAACACCTCGTTGACCATGGCTTTCTTCACGCATTAAAATATCGATACACATACCGATTAAAGCCCCTTTTTGATACACATTATTGTATTGCTTTTTATAGGGTTGTTGTATAACATTTTCACTCATTACAGTAAAACTCATGGTGTCATCATAATGTTTAGAAAATCGAATCTTATCAAACATTTTTTCATAAAACTCATCTTCGGTAATTAATCCTTGATTTACTTGAAATAAGTTCGCAAAATATTCTGTTACCCCTTCGTACATCCATAAGTGCTTAGAGAATGTTGGATTGTTATAGTCAAAATTTTGAATATCGTTAGAATGCACGCTTAAAGGAGTTATAATATGAAAAAATTCGTGTGAGACGGTTTCTATCATACTATTTGCCAATTCTTCCTCCGTTTCCTCTTCTGGCATAACAACCATTGTAGATGTATTATGTTCAAGGGCTCCATAGCCTTTTGCCGAATTTGCTTTTCCGTCAGATAAATACAAAAAGATATCATAGTGTGGTGTTGTATTAATATCACCCAAAAATGCCTTTTGAGCTTTCATCATTTTATACATGGGTTCTTTTAGGGTGTTTGCCGAATGTTTTTTGTTTGGAGAATACACACTCAATTTTATTTTAATATCACCAACTTGAAACTCTTCCACAGTAAACTTACCATACATCATGGGATTGTCTGTAATATCAAAATACCTTGGAGCGAAATAGCTTGATGTCATGGTTTTACCATCCTTACTAGTTGTACTGCTAGTTGGTTGTAATGCTGAGGCACGCTCAAAGTCTGATGGCGCAATAATATCCAATTTATATTGACTATTTTTAAGAGAATCAAAATACCCTATAAAGCCATGAAGGTTTAGCACATAGTCATCGGGTTCTATATTTGTTCCCGAAGGAGAAAAAGGTTGCTCTTTACCAATACCACCTTCCACTTCTACATCAAAAGTATCATTCACATTATACGTAATATAATCTAAATTAACCGCATTATTAACGGTCCATGAGTTTGTATCAACCTTAACAACTGGAATTTCTTTACCCTTATAATCATAGGCTTTAAAATCGTCTATATATTTTCCAAAATCACTTACAGCATACGTTCCTTGCACTACTCTGGGTAAACGATAGGTAACAGTTTCGGTAGTAAAACGTCCCGGATTTATAGTTACGGGCACTTTGTCATTTTCTACCTTGGTTAAATTAATTTGAGAATATATAGGAACTTTTGTTGCTAATTCGTCTTCAATATTTTTGGTTGTGCTACAACCAACCAGAAAGACAACTACTGTTACAATTTTTAAAAGTCTAGGATTCATTCATTACATTTTTACATAGAACTGGTTTAAACTTTTTTGATTGAATCGAAAAATAGGGA
>CAXBHA010000748.1:0-1810 GCA_963974955.1 uncultured Yeosuana sp.
CAACAGATAAGGATGGAAAAGTTCAACATAATATTTATTTATCATTGGAATCATTTGCAGATGCTGAAGAGCGAGTGAAAGAAAATGAAAAAGGCGATGTACAAGTTGAATTAGATAAAATTTATTTCGACTTTGATAAATCCAATATTCGTGAAGATGCCGCAACAACGTTAAATGTTTTGGTTGAATTAATGAAGAAGTATCCATCAATGGAAATTGAAGTGTCCGCACACACCGATGCACGTGGAGGCGATCAATACAACCTAGACTTGTCAAAACGCAGAGCAGCATCCACTTTAGAATATTTAGTAAGTCAAGGCATTGAAAGAAACCGTTTAAAAAGTATTGGTTACGGAGAAATGCAACCGCTTAACAAGTGTGTTAAAGAAGGTATTTGCACCGAAGCAGAATATGATATTAACAGACGTTGCGAATTCACAATTTTGAATTAGTTTGTCCCCCTGAGCATTGCCAAAAACAAAATATATTTTGTTTGAAGGTAGCTAGTGAAACTAGTCGAAGGGTCATATTAAAATCTATGAAGCCTTTCTATTTTTAGAAAGGCTTTTTCTTTATATTTGTTTGTTATGAATGAAAACCTAAACCCAACAAACGAACATTTTTCCCCTGAAGAAATTGATGTCGAAAGAAAGTTAAGACCCTTAACCTTTGATGATTTTACGGGTCAGGACCAAGTCCTGGAGAATCTTCAAATTTTTGTTCAAGCTGCCAATTTACGCAACGAAGCTTTAGATCACACCTTGTTTCATGGGCCTCCGGGATTAGGCAAAACAACGTTGGCCTATATTTTAGCGAATGAGTTAAAAGTAGGTATTAAAGTCACCTCTGGCCCTGTATTAGATAAACCTGGAGATTTAGCAGGATTACTAACCAATCTTGAGGAACGTGATGTCTTGTTTATTGATGAGATTCATCGTTTAAGTCCTATTGTAGAAGAATACTTGTATTCGGCTATGGAAGATTACAAGATTGATATCATGATAGAATCTGGTCCAAATGCACGATCTGTTCAAATTAACTTAAATCCATTCACGCTTATTGGTGCCACCACACGTTCGGGGTTATTAACATCCCCCATGCGTGCTCGATTTGGTATACAAAGCAGATTACAATATTATAACACAGAATTATTAACAACCATTTTACAGCGTAGTGCGTCCATATTGGAGGTGCCTATTGCTATGGAAGCTGCTATAGAAATTGCAGGACGAAGCAGAGGAACCCCAAGAATAGCTAATGCCTTATTACGTCGTGTTCGCGATTTTGCTCAAATAAAGGGCAATGGAACTATTGATATCAAAATAGCCAAATTTGCCTTACAGGCACTTAATGTAGATGCTTATGGTTTGGATGAAATGGACAATAAAATATTAGCCACCATTATCGATAAATTTAAAGGGGGCCCAGTTGGTATAACAACTATTGCAACGGCAGTAAGTGAAAGTTCAGAAACCATTGAAGAAGTGTATGAACCCTTTTTAATCCAACAAGGGTTTATCATGCGCACACCTCGTGGAAGGGAAGTAACAGAACTGGCCTACAAACATCTAGGAAAAATAAAAGGAAATATTCAAGGAGGTTTGTTCTAGCCCATCCAAACCTTCCCAAAGGGAAGGAATTTGAAACACAATATTCATCTTCTTTTCAAGGTGAGCTATTAATAGTCTAATATGAACAAGCATAACTTAAAAGGGTTGAGTTCTCTCTCCCTTGGGGAGAGAGTTAGAGAGAGGGCTTATCTTATAAAAACCGAAGCCAAACGCCTCGGTTTTTTATCTTGTGGCATAAG
>CAXBHA010000749.1:0-1809 GCA_963974955.1 uncultured Yeosuana sp.
TTCCCTTAGGGAAGAGCTAGGGATGGGAGAATTCTATAACTTCTAAATTATCAATTTTACTTCCATGAATTGTAAAGCGTAACATAGTGCGAACTTTATGAAACCCATGTTTCCCAGCAGCACCAGGATTCATATGAAGCAGATTCAAACTTTTATCGGGCATTACTTTTAAAATATGGGAATGGCCACAAATAAACAGGTTTGGAGGATTCTTTTTTATTTCATCTTTAATTTTCGCATTGTATGCTTTAGGATAGCCACCAATATGAGTTATCCAAACATCCACATCTTCGCACATAAATCGATTGTTTTCTGGATATTCAGAGCGAACCATTGTATTGTCAATATTACCATAAACGGCTCGAAGTGGTTTTAGTCTTTTAATTGAATCAGATACATTTATATCGCCAATATCACCAGCATGCCAAACTTCATCAGCTTCTTTTACGTATTTCAATATAGCATCATCAATAAAACTATGGGTGTCTGAAAGCAATAATATTTTTATCATTATGTTTTGTGAGATTATTGGTAAAGTTATAGATAATTGTTTTAATTAATTGCACGTATTTGGTGTTGAACTTTTCTTGACTTTGCCAGAAAAAATAACGAACTTCGTTTAACATAGATATAAAACATTAAAACGATTTCATGTCAAGTCGTTGGCAGCAATTAAAATCAACATTACGAAAGAATGAAATATGAATTAAAACCTTTTTGGAATAGGTATTTTAAGTTCGACTGGAAGTTTGGACTATTTTTGATTTTGATTGTGTGTATTCCTCGATTTATTCTTGTGCTAAATGCAAATAAAACTGGAAATTATAGTTTAATTGGTTTAGTAATGTTTCTTTCTGCATTAATTCCGTTTTTGTTTTTAAGTAAGTATGGAAGGGAAAAAATAGGAATAAAGACTACTAAAAAGCTGAATTATTTGATTTTAGCTCTAGCAATAGGTGTCATATTTAGTTTAGTTTTATATCTTTTAGGACAAGGTCTATATGGGGAATCTTACGAAAACTGGTATGAATATATTGGTAAATCATATAATATTCCTGAAAATATTTCTGCAGGAGGCAAAAGGACAATGTTTATAATAATGGCAGTTACTGGAATGATTTTTAGCCCAATTGGAGAAGAATTATTTTTTAGAGGAATCGTACACGGAAGTTTTGCGAAGTCGGTTGGAAATAAAAAAGCGTCTATTATAGATAGTTCAGTTTTTGCATTAACCCATATCTCTCATTTTGGATTAGTTTTCGTAAATAAAAATTGGGAGTTTTATTTAGTTCCAGCCTTAATATGGGTATTAAGTATGTTTATTGTTAGCTTAATATTCTTCGAAATGAAAAAAAGAACCGATTCTATATTGGGAGCAATATTATGTCATTCAGGTTTCAATTTAGGAATGATTTACTCTATATTTTATTTGATATAAATTAGAAATAACTGCTGCCACAAACGTATAAAAATAATAGGGCAAGTAGTTGTAAAACCAAGAGCTTTGGACATATTTGAGAAGTCGCCAAATTTTTAAATTTGGCTTGTGTTTAATCCGAAAAGTAGTCGCTCTTTTTCCGCCCTACTATTCTTATACACGAACCGTTAAACGAACCTCTTCAAAAATAAAATGACTTTTCGTTTAAGAACCCAAGCAAGCAAAAAAGTGTGTTAATTGCAAGTATATGAAGTTGAACTTTTCTTGACTTTGCCAGAAAAAATGCCGAACTTCGTTTAACATTAAAACATTAACATTCATTAATGTCCGATAAAAAATAAAATCAACGGGTTTTATTTTTTATCTATTTG
>CAXBHA010000750.1:0-1806 GCA_963974955.1 uncultured Yeosuana sp.
TGCTATTAACGCTGTCTTTCGTTATGCAATTTGTTGTGACCCTCTTTGAAACCGTCTTTTCTATTTATGGTAAGAATGAATTAGAGTTCAATAGTAGCCAAGTTGGTATTGGTTTTATGCTTTGCGGTTCTGTAATGGCGGTTTTACAGCCAGTTTTCGCTACTTATGGGGAAAAGATAATGACCTCGAAACAACAAATCACAGTAGGCTTATTGATAACCGGACTTTCGCTCATTGTATTTCCCTTTATGGGCACTGAGCTATCTGTATATGGTCTGATAATACTATTTGCTACTGGTGGTGCAATGGTAACCCCAAATCTGCTTTCAGCGGTCTCTTTGTTATCCAAGGAAGATACGGGTAGAAACATTTCCGTACAAAGCTCCACGAACAGCATCGGACAGATTTTGGGTCCCGTATTGGGAACTTGGTTACTCGCGGGTGGCTTTTATTATCCTTTTATAATTGCTGGAGTTGTAGTATTGGTTGCAATAGGATTGGTCTATTATTTAAGGAAGTAGGATGTAAGGATTTCATTTTACCAAATGATCCTAATAGGAACAAATAAAATAGCATGGGAATAATTAAAAAAATATTAGTAGCTACAGATGGAAGCGATTCTGCTTTGAACGCCGCAAACTACGCTATCGAACTGGCCAAACAAATCGAAGCCCAGTTAGAAATAATTTACGTGGTACGATATTCCCCGGGTAAAATTGACGCTGGTATTTTTCCGGCCGACCTTCAGGCACAAGAAAAAGAGCGGGCCATAAAACTTATCGACAAAATCAAACAGGAACATCCGGATGTAAGAATCCAAGATTTCGAAACCCTTGGCCGACCTACTGAAGAAATTAACAAAACTATACAGAACTGGGGTGCAGACTTGCTCATTATTGGTCATCATGCCCATCGTTTCTTCAAACATTTATTAAAAAACAGTATTGAGAAAAAATTGTTGAAGCATCTTAAAGTCCCACTATTGATAATGCCTGAAAACTATAAAATAGAAAATTGAGTCAGATTGGAAAAGAAATGGTAAACACAAAGCGATGACCCATAAATCAAGAACAGGGAATACCAAAAAAGCGGTTCATAATGTAACCAATGTTGAAGGGTATATTGAGCTGGTCCATTCGGGCGAGGGATACTTTAATCGACTGGAATATATTATTGAAAAGGCACAAAGTGAAATCCATTTACAAACCTATATTTTTGAAAATGACGGAACGGGAAATCGGATAGCGACTCGCCTAAAGGAAGCTGCCCAACGAAAAGTCAAAGTGTATGTCTTACTGGATGCCTATGGTAGCGCTGCGCTCCCCGATAGTTTTGCCCAAGACCTAATACATCACGGCATTTCGCTTCGGTTTTTTTCTCCTTTATTCTCTTGGAATAATTTTTATATCGGCAGGCGTATGCACCATAAAATAGTCGTAGCTGATGGAAAAACAGCATTGATTGGTGGGATCAATATTGCCGATAAATACCATGGAACCCAAGATTCTGAACCCTGGCTTGATTATGCCGTGCAATTGGTTTGCCCTGTAGCAGAGGGTTTACAAAAACTATGCAGCGATTATTATTTTAAACAGGGAAGCGAAAAAAAAATCAAGCCCGTTTTGCATTCGGCGGGCAGTGCACTGGTTGGAATCTTACAAAACGATTGGCTAAAACGTAAAACCGAAGTCTGCGATGCTTACACCAATGCCATACTCCATGCTGAAAAAGAGATAGTAATCGTAGGCTCATATTTTTTGCCTGGAAGCATAATGGCAAAGGCATTGAAAAAAGCCTGCAAAAAAG
>CAXBHA010000751.1:0-1806 GCA_963974955.1 uncultured Yeosuana sp.
GCCCAAGGACGTGGTTTGCAAGTGAAAAATAATAAAGGTGAATGGATTGATGCTATTGCTGAGCCTGATGAATTAATGATTAATGTGGGAGACATGCTTTCAAGGCATACCAATAATAAATTAAAATCGACCATTCATCAAGTCATTAATCCGCCACGCGAAGTTTGGAGCAAATCAAGGTATTCAATTCCGTTTTTTATGCACCCAATAAGTGAAATGAAATTGGATGTACTAGAAAGTTGCATTGATAAAAATAATCCTAAAAATTTTGATGATATTACTGCAGGTGAATTTCTAAACGAGCGTTTAATTGAGTTAGGACTTATTAAAAAGTAGGTGATTTTAAAAGAAATACGGCATCATGGATTTACAAGACCAATTAAAAAATCTATTTCCCAATCATCATGTTGAAGAATCTTCAAAAGAAATTAAGGATTCAATTTGGATGCAAGAAGAGCCAATACTCTGTAAATACGAAAAACGAAAAGGCAAACCAATTACCATATTAGAAGGATACACAGGAGCCACTGAAGATTTTAAGTCTTTGGCAAAAGAATTAAAAACTGCTTTAAGTGTTGGTGGAAGCTATAAAGATGACAAAATCATTATTCAAGGAGATTATCGCGATAAAATCATGAAAATATTAAAGGATAAGGGGTTTGCTGTTAAACGTATTGGAGGCTAAATTATGGAGACTTACCCACTTCATATTACAAATGGAAGCAATTTAACCAATTTCCTTAAAGAGCTTGATTTTTCTGGCGATATTCTTACATGGGAAGAAATGCTTTGCGAAGGCCCTACCATTTCAAATATAAATTCCGACCAATTTTTAAAACTTAGAGCCTCTTTTTTAAATACCTATTATGATGTTGATTTAAACATTGTGGAAGTTAAAGAAGAATTAGATCGACTCAACCATACAGAAAACTATTCAGAAATTATCCTTTGGTTTGAATATGATTTGTTTTGCCATATCAACATGATTGCAGTTTTAAACCTTCTTCAGCAAAAAAAAGTCGCCCTTCCCATATATCTTGTTTGTAGTGGAAGAATTGAAGGTGAAAAAAACTTAAAAGGGTTATCAGAACTCTCACAAAATCAGCTAAGAGATCATTATAAAGACAAAGCGCTCCTCACTAAAGATGATATTGATTTAGCAGTTTCCATTTGGAGAATTTATTGTGGAAGAGACCATAATCTACTTAAACCTTATATTGTTAAAAGTTCGAATTTTAAATATTTAAGCAATTGCCTAAAAGCGCATTTAAAACGCTTTCCAGATTCCAAGTCTGGTCTTAACGTTCTAGAAAGCAACATTCTAGAAATTATAAAAGAAAAAGACGTGAAAACCCAAAATCAGCTATTGGGTTATGCAATCAATTATCAGGGGTATTATGGCTATGGCGATATCCAGTTTTTGAGAATCATTAAATTATTGCGCGTTTTTATTACTGAAGATGCCGATGGATTAAAGCTAAATAGAAAAGGACATGAGGCCCTACTAGGGCAACACAATTTTTCATCAGAAATTAATGATGCAATAAAATTTGGCGGGGTTAACAAACTTGATTTTCATTTTAGTAAAAAACAAAACAAACTCATTAAAACCGTTTCACATGCCAATTAAAGAGTCTGGACTTATTTTAAACCTAAACGGTAGCATATATCATTTAAATTTAAAGCCTGAAAATATAGCCGATAATGTAATTTTTGTTGACGATCAAGATCGCGTTGAAAAAATCACAAAACATTATGTTCTAGAACGAATTTAGAAAACGATTAATATTGATGAAGACAGTAAAT
>CAXBHA010000752.1:0-1805 GCA_963974955.1 uncultured Yeosuana sp.
CAAAAATGGTATTATGAATGAATATGGACATCCAAAATTTATTTTATTGAATTATTTAAGTGTTCTTATATAATTAATAATTTCCCAACGTTTGTTTTCAGGAATTGAAGCTTTGTAGGAAGCCATTGGAGCGCGTCCTTCGGCTATTTTCCAGAAAATTGCACCGTCTGATTGAGATTGTACTGCTTCACTGGTCAAGTTGGCCGGTTTTGGGGTCAATCCTGCCCCTCCCATACCATCGCCTTTTCCTTTGGGGCCATGGCATACAATGCACAGCACCTTGTAAAGTTTTTTTCCAGACGCAGTGGCATTGGCATCTCCTTTTAGAGGATTTATTATTTTGTCTGCACTGGCAGGTGCCACCCATTTTTTTTGCTGCACAGGGATGTAGTTGTTTTTGGTTGGATTTGTAAAGCTTGCTAACAGTGCAAACAATAACCCTGTACATGTGATAGTAATTAAAGATTTTTTTTCCACCATTTTTTCATTTTTAAAAGTTAATAATATTACGTGTATGGCAGATTCTTTATCTGCATAACTTTCATTATTATTTATATAATTTCATCATAAAAGCTCCGTTTCCAGTTTTCTGTGTTTTTATAGTCGGTCATGCTCATTCCCACAACATCTTTAAATTGACGCGAGAGGTGGTTAACACTACTATAGTCCAATAGGTAACCTATATCTGAAAAAGAGTGCTGTTTTAGTTGGATGAGTTCTTTTGCCTTTTCAATTTTCAGTTTTATAAAGTACTTTTCAATAGTGGTCTTTTCATTGGTAGAGAACATTTTGCTTACTGTCTTGTAGTCACGATTTAATGCTGAAGCCAATAATTCTGAAGTTTTTACTTTAATATTTAGAGGTAGTTCTTGCAATTGCTCAATTAAGATTATTTTGATTCTTTCCACACACATTTCTTCCTCGCTTTGCACAATTTCAAATCCATTGGAAAGAAGCGTATTTGTAACCTTACCTATAATAGTACTATCTGTTTCATTCGTGTTATCTATTAAAAGCCGTCCCAATTCTAATGAAAGAACGGGTACTCCCAACGCGTGCAATTCTTGTTTGATGACTTTCAGGCAGCGACTGCAAACCATGTTTTTAATCCAAAATTCTTTTGATGTGCTCATTGTAATCAATATATCACAATTTGGTTGTTAGATATAACTCGTTAATTATCAAGACTTAACGAAGAAAGAGCATTGGCATAAAACGTGTTGTAAAGGTTGCGATCCAACAACAATTAGCCAAAAACGTACTGCTTACAATGTAATTGGCAGATTGTAAACAATACACCACTTGATGAAAATCAAATTAAGTAGGTCTTGTGCAGAATTTGTATATCCTCGGTTAGCAAGGGTGGTCTATATTGTTTAAAAGGCACTATGTTTTTTTCTAAACCTTCAAATAAATTTTGGTGAGTGTAATAAAAGGTGTTAAGAAATACAATGGTCTGGCTCTCAAATTCGTTCTTGGTGGTTTCGAAAACAGTATCAGCTTGTTTAACAAAGGTATAACTGCTACAACAATTTTTTTCTTGGAGTGAAGAACAGTTTTTAGTTGAAAAGTCTTTCTTCTCTTTGCAAATCTTCGCTTTACTAAAAAAAGCCATATCTACCAATTTATTGTAACAGTAGTGCGTATCTGCCGTAAAGGAAGAGGTTGTAAGCAAGATTAAAGTCGCTAAACAGAAAGACACTATTTTGGTAAAAAAAGATTTCACAGTTTAAAATTAACAAATTTTGTTTAAAACTCAAATTGAATGTCCGTAATTTGTCATAAGTCTGAAAACATAATAATTT
>CAXBHA010000753.1:0-1801 GCA_963974955.1 uncultured Yeosuana sp.
ATTTATGAATGGGCAGCCTATTTTAGGACGGCTCATATGATTTATTTAGTCTTTTTTAATAGAATTGGAAATTATTAAATTAGTTATAATTACTAAAAAGGTAATAGTAACAACTGTTTTAGCCATAAAATTATCCAATACCTCTAATACTCCAGTTACAAAAATACCGATGCCTAATAATCCGCAAAGTATTAAAGATTGTTTATCGGTGAGCATAAATTAAATTCCTGTATAATTACTAGGTGTAATACGTTTTAATTCTATTTTTATTGCATCAGTGACATTTAAACTATCAATAAAATTTGAAATGGATGCTTTATTTATCTTTTCATTGGTTCTTGTTAATCCTTTTAAAGCTTCATACGGATTTGGATACCCTTCTCTTCTTAAAATGGTCTGAATGGCTTCTGCGACCACAGCCCAATTATTTTCTAAATCTTCTGCAAATTTAGTTTCGTTTAATAATAATTTATCCAATCCTTTTAAGGTTGATTTAAAAGCAATCAAGGTATGTCCAAAGGGGACTCCAATATTACGCAGCACTGTACTATCTGTCAAATCTCGTTGCAATCTTGAAATTGGTAATTTCCCCGATAAATGTTCAAAAAGCGCATTGGCAATTCCCAAATTACCTTCACTATTTTCAAAATCGATAGGATTAACTTTATGGGGCATCGCAGAACTTCCAATCTCACCGGCTTTTATGGATTGCTTAAAATAATCCATAGACACATACGTCCAAATATCACGATTCAAATCAATAAGAATTGTGTTGATTCGTTTTAAATTGTCAAATTGAGCAGCCATATAATCATAGTGTTCAATTTGAGTGGTTGGAAAAGAATGATGTAAACCTAATGTGTTGTTAATAAATTTAGTTCCAAAAGCTTTCCAATCAATTGCTGGATAGGCCACATGATGTGCATTGTAATTACCGGTGGCTCCACCAAATTTTGCAGCATTTGGTATATTTTTTAACGAGGCGAATTGTTGTTTAAGTCTAACTACAAAAACCTCGATTTCTTTACCAAGTCGCGTTGGAGATGCTGGCTGTCCATGAGTTCTTGCTAGCATTGAAATATCTGTCCAATCGGTTGACAGGCCTATTAACTTTTTAAGAATAATATGGTATTGAGGACTATAAACATTCTCAATGGCCTCTTTAAGACTTAACGGGATAGCCGTATTGTTAATGTCTTGCGATGTTAACCCAAAATGGATAAATTCTTTATATTGTGACAATCCCAAACCCTCAAATTTTTCTTTAATGAAGTATTCAACGGCTTTTACATCGTGATTGGTAACACTTTCAATTTTTTTTATAGCTAAAGCATCTTCCGTAGAGAAATTTTGATAGGTACTTCGCAAATCATTGAAAACATTGGTTGAAATAGGCTTAAGTTGAGGTAGCGGCAGTTCACAAAGGGCTATAAAATATTCAATTTCAACTAAAACACGATATTTTATAAGAGCTTCTTCAGAAAAATAAGCGGCTAACTCATTAACTTTATTTCGGTATCTTCCATCAATTGGAGAGATCGCATTTAACTGTGATAACGACATTGGTTGTTTTGTTTTTAGGAATTTCCAAAGATAGGTATTTGTATGGCGAATTACGAATTACGAATTGCGATTTTTTTAGTGATAAGTTTCACGCCTAAAATAGTTATATTAGTACTAAAATAATAAATTATGAAATCTCTTTATTTAATAGTTGGTTTAATGTTTTCTCAAAGCATATTTTCACAAGTGTATAAAAAATCTGAGCCATTTGCTCATACTTATTCCATTGTGGCCAGAG
>CAXBHA010000754.1:0-1799 GCA_963974955.1 uncultured Yeosuana sp.
CCAAGAAGCCAGTATGATGCAAGGAAAAACACATGAGAACATTAAAACCATTCGCCCATTAAAAGACGGTGTTATTGCCGATTTTGATGCATCGGAACAAATGATTAGTTTGTTCATAAAAAATATCCCAGCACTAAAAAAGAAGTTTTTTACACCTGCACTTAGAATGGTTATTTGTATTCCTTCTGGGATTACAGAAGTAGAAATGCGAGCGGTAAAAGAATCGGCAGAACGTGTTAATGGCAAAGAGGTTTATTTAATTCACGAACCAATGGCAGCAGCTATAGGTATTGGAGTTGATATTATGCAACCTAAAGGAAACATGATTATTGATATAGGTGGAGGAACCACAGAAATTGCGGTAATTGCTTTAGGTGGAATCGTTTGTGATAAATCCGTAAAAATCGCAGGTGACGTATTCACTAATGATATTGTATATTATATGCGTACGCAACACAACTTGTATGTGGGTGAACGATCAGCTGAAAAAATTAAAATTCAAATTGGAGCGGCCACTGAAGATTTAGAACTTCCTCCAGACGACATGAGCGTACAAGGACGCGACTTATTAACAGGAAAACCTAAACAGGTTCAAATTTCATTCAGGGAAATTGCCAAAGCTTTAGATAAATCTATTTTAAGAATTGAAGATGCGGTTATGGAAACCTTATCACAAACACCTCCAGAACTGGCCGCCGATATTTATAATACCGGAATTTATTTAGCGGGTGGTGGCTCTATGCTTCGAGGTTTAGACAAGCGCTTATCTCAAAAAACAGATCTTCCTGTTTATATTGCTGAAGACCCTTTAAGAGCCGTTGTAAGAGGAACTGGCATTACACTTAAAAATTTACCTAAATACAAGAGCGTCTTGATTAAATAGACATACGGATTAAACATGCAACAAATTGTAAATTTTATTATACGGAACAAAACGTTTTTGTTGTTCCTGTTGCTGTTTTCTGTTTCCTTAACTTTTACGATTCAGACACGTTCTTATCATAAAAGTAAGTTTATAAACTCCGCTAATTTTTTAACTGGAGGGATTTACAACTCAATGAATAATATTAGTGACTATTTTGATCTAAAAATTCAAAATGAGATTCTTGTAGAAGAAAACAATCAGCTTAAATCGATTTTATACAACATTAAAGGAAAAAACGATTCCATCCAATTGGATAGTACACTACTTAACAGTCCTTACCATTTTACGACAGCCAACATTTTAAAAAATAGTTACGCGTTACAAAAGAATGTATTGCTTTTAAATAAAGGGACTGAAGACAGCATTAGGGAAGATTTTGGGGTTATTACATCAAAGGGTATTGTAGGCATTGTTGATAACACGAGTAAGCATTATGCAACCATTTTATCCATATTAAATACAACTAGTAAAATAAGTGCCCAACTAAAAAAAACAAATCATTTTGGAACCTTAACATGGAACGGTAAATCACCCTATTTCACTCAATTAATAGACATTCCCAAAATAGCTCCTGTTAAAGTGGGAGACACCATCATAACATCTGGTCGTTCTTCCATTTTCCCAAAGGGCATTCCTATTGGCACAATCTACGATTTTAAATTAGATATTGCCGAGAACTATTACGAGATCAACATCAAATTATTCAATGATATGACCAATATTGAGCATGTTTATATTATTGAAAATATTGATTTACTGGAAATTACCAATCTTTTAAAGAGCAACAGTAATGAATAGTGTTATGTATAGGAACATTGTACGCTTTGTGTTACTGATATTGGTACAAGCCCTAGTGTTGAACCATATTAATTTT
>CAXBHA010000755.1:0-1797 GCA_963974955.1 uncultured Yeosuana sp.
GATACCGTCATGGAAAACATAAATAATTACCAAGAATTATTTAAAAAACGTGGCGGTCATTTTGATGTGATTGGTTTAGACATGCACGATACCGAGTCTAAACATCCTTTCGCGTTAAGACGTTTATTGCCCGTTCCTAATATTATAAAAAAGAGTTTTACACGTCGACAAACCAGCCTTAAAAAATTGGCCTTGGATTACTTACTGGTTTATAACTCTAAAAAACTAAAAGAGGTTTCTTTTTTAAGAAACTTTTTGTTTTTCAACACAAAAAAAATTAATTATATATACAATGAATTAGCGCATAAGAAAAATGCTATAAAGTTATTTGATATAGAGTTTTCTGAGGGCGCTTTTTTAACAAAAGAAGACATTCGCACAACGATGCTTTATATGCCTGTTGATTATAAAATTCCTGAGTTTACTTTAGATAAGGATGGGTTATTGGAAAAAGTATATGCTCTGGCTGGTTTTAAAGATATTATTATTCAAAACCATGTCGATTTTTCCAAACGGTTTTATTTATTAGGTGATAATGAATTAGAAATTAAGTCCTTTTTTAGCGATGCTGTAACTCGTTTTTTTGAAAGCAATCCCTATTATCATGTCGAATCAAATGGTGAGGCTTTATTGATTTTTGGCAAAGAACGACTTGCAAGTTTAAAAGAAATAAAAGCATTATTTGAATTTGGTAAGCGTTTAAAGTTGGTTATCGCAAAAAATTAAAATTGCTTTTAATACTTTATCTTAATAATTTCTTAACTCCCACCGGTAAATGTAACAGTTTTATTAAATTTGCAATCTTATGAATTTATACCCCATTAATACCGGCAACTTTAAGCTTGATGGAGGTGCTATGTTTGGCGTGGTGCCCAAATCTATATGGCAAAAAACCAATCCTTCCGATGCCAATAATATGATAGATATTGCAGCGCGTTGTTTGCTTATTGAAGACGGCAACAAACTGATTTTAATTGATACTGGCATGGGTAATAAACAGTCTGAAAAGTTTTTTGGATACTATTATTTATGGGGCAATCACTCATTGGATACCTCTCTTAATAAATATGGGTTTCATCGTGATGATATTACAGATGTATTTATGACACATTTACATTTTGATCATTGCGGAGGAAGCATCCAGTGGAACACCAATAAAACAGGCTATGAGCCCGCATTTAAAAATGCATCTTTTTGGAGCAATACAGACCATTGGGCCTGGGCTACACAACCTAATAAACGCGAAAAAGCCTCTTTTTTAAGAGAAAATATTCTGCCCATGCAAGAGAGCGGTCAGCTAAAGTTTACAGAGCTTCCCAAAGATAATGTTCTTAAAGGTTCAGAACTTGATTTTGATATCTTTTTTGCTAATGGACACACCGACAAACTAATGATTCCAATGATTCAATATAAAGGTAAAACAATCTGTTTTATGGCAGATTTACTTCCAACCGCTGGGCATCTGCCCTTACCTTTTATAATGGGTTATGACACAAGACCATTACTAACCCTTGATGAAAAGGAAGTCTTTTTAAATATGGCGGCCGATAACCAGTATTTCCTGTTTTTAGAGCATGATGCGCATAACGAAATTATTACAGTACAACGCACCGAAAGAGGTGTACGGCTTAAAGATATTTATACAACGCCCGAAATCTTTAATTAATATTTTAACCCAAATGAAAACCCTTAGGATTTTTTTTAGTGCCACTTTCGTGGTGTCCTTATTTTTTAGTTGTGGAAGTTCCGCAATTATACTACCTCCAATTGAAACGATAGATAACACCCCAATAAAAA
>CAXBHA010000756.1:0-1796 GCA_963974955.1 uncultured Yeosuana sp.
TTTTCAAATTTTGGTCTTGGTTTTGAAAATTCCTTAGAAGCATCCTCCATCATTGCTAAAAAAGTATCCATCTTTTTAAGATTTGGCACTTCCTTATCTATTTCTTCCTTAGCTTTTAAGTGTAATATGTGCATATAACTTTTAGCCCCTGAATAACCAAATGCTTTATAAATACTATTTTGCATTTCAAATACTGCAACACTAACGGCAAAAAACTTTCGTAAACCAGAAATAGTTTTTTCTTCCTCTTTAGATATTTTCATATTTATTTATTTAAGCGATTAATCAATCGTTTTCTTTTCCGTATGTCCGTTACTCCCGACAACTAAGGGTATATGCCAATGTACGGGCTTGGGTCTTTTTTTCT
Source organism: uncultured Yeosuana sp. (assembly GCA_963974955.1). Taxonomy (GTDB): domain Bacteria; phylum Bacteroidota; class Bacteroidia; order Flavobacteriales; family Flavobacteriaceae; genus Yeosuana. The sequence continues at coordinate 368 of CAXBHA010000756.1, forward strand.
TTGACCGCTGTTTGCCTGTTCCCGAAATCGAAAGCAAAAAGGCTTTCATTTCTTCACGAGCACATCGGCACATACCCGACCTTCGTTGTAGTGCATTTAATTGTTAGGTTTTAGGCACATGTCCTCACCACAATGCTCAACACAAGAATCGTTACACCAATTCGCTTCGTTCACAACAACACTATGTATAAGTAATTGCTGTTGATGGTAGTACTCTGCATACCTCTGCATTATATTTTCCACCACACCTCGCAATCGTTCTTTTTGTAAGTGTTCTCTAATCCCATATTTTTCGTTAGGACTTATTCTTTTTAGGTATTCATTCGGTGTTTCCATTTGTGTGTTTTTAAGGTTTTTTACTTTGCAACTACTCATACATTTTAACGTTGTGCTGTAATAGGGCATCGAGCCCCGCAATCACTTGTCAAGATCATTTTTTGATGGAAAATAATATTGCTCCTATAATCTCACGGTTCTCTGATATTAGTTGTTGCATGATTCTATTTTGTATAAGTGTTAATTGCTCCGTTAATAAATAATTTTCCGGTTCTGGGCCCCCATGTTATAAATCTGCTCAATAAGGAGAATGTAATTTTTTGATGTGGTCTGTTGGTCTACCATTGCTTTGTGTCTTACCAATTTTTCCTGAAGCTTTTCAATGTCCAAAAGGTTTTTTTCTTTCAGCTTCTTTACGGCATCCAAAAGGTTTCTGTCCCGGGATATGGTATAGTTTCCAAAAAGCAGATCGGTAAGCTGTAAAAGTTCGACGGCTTCATTGTAACGCTTTATTACAAAATTTCCGTTCTTGAATACCTCGCTGTCGTTACCACCCCCATTGACTTCGTATTTCATCAGGAGTGTAACCGCTATCCTTAAAGAAATATTATAGTTTTTTATAAATGCTTTCAAGGTTTTATAATCTTCAATGCCAAGTTGTATGTAACAATCCAAAAAATCAGTATTGCTCCATTTATCTGTATTGGAATTCATACGGGCGATATCCCTAAGCTTTATGTCATTGGCCACTACATAATAAATTGGCTTTCCAAGTTCGATGCTTGCAGTAAAACGATGCTGTCCGTCGATTATGTTATAAGTACCTTTTTCATTGTCGGATACTATTATAGGGCAGTAAGGGAATAGGTTCAATCCGTTCTCTACATCGAATTTTATCCTGTCCACTTTTCTTTTTGAAATCTTTCTGTTTCCTATGATGGTAACAAAGTTTTTATATTCGTTGCTTTTTTTGATTTCCATTTTATTGATCTATTATTTTCTATATGATTTACCTTTGAACTCTATAATATTGAACATTGAAAAAAGTCTGTCATAAACACGACTTCCATATTTTTCGCCAAATTGCATCAGTCCATGATCCATATCATTAGGATAGTTGTCGTTAAAGTTGCAAGTTCCATAGGTCTTATTT
>CAXBHA010000757.1:0-1793 GCA_963974955.1 uncultured Yeosuana sp.
CTGCTTTGGGAGCAGGAGGTCGCAGGTTCGAATCCTGCCACCCCGACAAACCTAGAAATAGGTAAAACTAAAACACTGTTAATTGTATGATTTACAGGTTTTTGTGTTTTTATGCATATCAAAAGAACATAAAAAATCCCATTAAAAAAGTCAACAAATCGGATAACAAAAATAATTTTGGAAACGTGTTGACCGAATTGTTAAAATCCACCTGTTGGTTGGACAAATAAATGTATCTTTAAAGTGATTTGGCTTTCGTCTGGTAATAGATTAAACATTAACAAAAAGACGAAAACATGAAAACAACAAGCACTTTCAGTATTTTGTTCTGGGCAGATCTGGCAAGAACAAAAGACAACCAAGCCTCCATTTACGCAAGAATCACCGTAAAGGGCAAACGAGCGACATTAAGTTTAAAACGCAAAGTTTCCGTATCGGATTGGGATGCCCATAAGGGCAGGGCCCGAGGGACAAACCAAAACACCAGAACCCTCAACAGTTATTTAGAGGAGGGCAATAGCGGCCTTTTCAAGAGCTATCAAGATTTAAAAATGGAGCATAAGCTCATCACTTCCCAAGCCATAAAGGCAAGGTATCTTGGAGAAGATGAGCAGAACCATTCAATCAACGACATCATCAACTACCATAAAGAGGACATGGAAGGCAAACTGAAATGGGGCACCCAAAAAAACTATTATACCACCCAAAAGTACGTATCCAAGTTCCTATTAAAAAGCTATAAGACCACCGACATATATTTGTGTGAACTGGATTATGCGAAGCAAACCGCTTATTAGTTTAATGACCCAAGTTCCAATTATTCTTATGGAAACGAATGCTCCTAAGATATTTTACATAATACTACATTATAGCTTACAAAGAGCCTAATAATATTGTATAATTAATTGTTAAAGTCTAAATTTGATAAGATTAAATCAAAGAAATTTAATACTCATTACTTTTTTTTAATTTTGTTTGCTATAATATCTTAAATACACATCTATGTTCAATTCTGATAATGACATAATTGAAGGTCTTAAAGATGACAATAAAAGAGCGTTAACTATTCTTTATGATAATTATTGGAAACCTCTTTTCATATCTTCTTATAACTTACTTAAAAATAGAGAAGTTTGTGAGGAGATTATTCAAGATGTTTTTATTGATATTTGGAATAAACGTGCAGAGATTCAAATTAAAGTCTCATTGCAAAGTTATTTATATGCCTGTGTGCGGTATAAGGTTTTTGCTGAAATTAGAAAAAATAAAATCATTCGTGTGGAGTTATTCGAAGATTTAAACAACCGTTTTCAATATGCTTCACCCGAGACAAAAATCATGAATAAAGAGTTAAAAAGCCATATAAAAGGTGTTGTGGAAAACTTACCAAAAAAATGTAAAAACGTATATAAGCTCAGCAGGCATGAACAGTTAAGCCATAAAGAAATTGCTGAAAAACTTAATATTTCAACAAAAACGGTTGAAAACCATATATCAAACGCTTTAAGAATATTACGTACTTCTTTGGGTAATGTTTTGAGCTTTTTGTTGTGAGTTTTTTTAATAAAATCAGCTTGTTTTGAATTTTGAGCTATAAATTGTCTATTCGATTTATATGATGTAACCAAAAAATTCTAAAACCTGCTCTCCCTACAATTCCAATTATCAACGGAATCTCTCGTACTTGTACAAGTTAACTAAATTAAGGATATAAATGATTTTTAGTTTAGTTAAATAAATCAAAATACAATATCCTTTAAATACTAGCATCCGAAAGTCGTTATTTTAAAAAG
>CAXBHA010000758.1:0-1789 GCA_963974955.1 uncultured Yeosuana sp.
ATACTGGTGTAATGCTTTGTATGATGAAGACCAAGCAGCAAAACCTTATATCTCGGCTATACATTTAAACTTATCTAAAGACGACAATGCGACTTTTAAACCACAACGTTTTGGTGGAACGGTAGGCATCAACCATCTTACCGAATATTTAAAAGCCTATGAAACTGTAGGAGTCAACCATATGGCTATCAATCTAAGAAAGTCTGAAACTCCCGTAAGTGAAGCAATAACTAAAATTAAAGAAATTGTTTTACCAGAGTTTGCTATTGGTTTTTAAATGATTCATAAAAAAATAAAAGAATATTAATTCCTCAATTAAATTGTGTGGCAGCAACGTGTATTATTAATTGCTAGTGCTGGCTAAGACGATGGTCCTTCTCTACTTTTTATTATATTGTATCTCAAAGAATTTTAGCCTATTTGTACGCAACTGATCATGCCGAAACCGTTGTGCGTCATTCAAAGAGCATCAATTAATCAATGAACTATCAAACTTTTCAACCACATTCAGATTTAGGATCCCTTATAAGTTGTTATTGGACTTTAGAAGTTCCTGAGGAGAACAATTCTGAAAGACAGCGGATTATACCTGATGGTTGTATTGAAATGGCCTTTATTCTTGGAGACGACATTAAGCGTTATACTTCAAAAGATGAATTTATACTGCAACCTCGTGCAATGGTACTTGGGCAAACTATTGAACCATTTTATATCGAACCAACAGGTTTCGTAAATACATTTGCAATTAGATTTTACCCTTATGGATTTGCTAATTTCGTTACAATGCCAATTAAAGATTTGGCAAATAAAGAAACACCTATAGAATTATTGTTCGGAGCATACACCGCCAAAGAATTGGAACAAAAAATAATTCACGCAACAGACACCAAACAAAGAATTGAAATCATAGAAAATTTTCTTTTGGAAAAATTGAATGACAAAATTACTATTGACAATATCGTAAAACAAACCGTTGAAGCTCTTTTATCATCAAATGGAACTGAATCTATAACCACTATTCTTAAAGAAGATTTGTCTAAAAGAAGACAACTCGAAAGAAATTTTAAAAAGCAAATTGGTATCAGTCCAAAACAATTGGGTAAAGTAATTCGACTTCAAACTGCGTTGAAAATGATGCTTAACAAAAAGAAGGACAACCTAACCAACATTGCATTTGAAAGTGAATATTTCGACCAAGCACATTTCATAAAAGACTTTAAAGAGTTTACAGGTATTAACCCTAAGGAGTTTTTAGGTAACGAAAATATGGCTCTTTCAACACTCTTCTACAAATAAATAACGTGTCGCATTTTTACAATTTTAGACTTCTCAAATAACTCATATTTGTACCTAGAACTTAAATATCAAATATGAAAAAGAGAATACTTTGTAGTGCGGTTATACTTTCCTTTTGCATTAAAGCTTGTAAAGGTCAAGGTAAATCCAGTACCGAGATTCAACAAACGGATTCAAACGAAACACATAAAACGAGCGATATGAAAAGTTTTATTTCCATTTTTGAAATTCCGGCTACAGATATTTCAAGAGCAGTAGATTTTTATCAGGCAATTTTAGACATTAATATTGAAAAAATGGAATTCCCAGAAATGCAAATGGGAATATTCCCATACGAAGGGCAAATGGTAACGGGAGTTATTATGAAAGCAGAAGGTTATAAACCCTCTGAGGATGGAGTGACCATATATCTAAATGGAGGAGATAATCTTCAAATAATTCTTGATAAGATTGAAGACAATGACGGAAAAATAATTGTTCCAAAATCACCTCA
>CAXBHA010000759.1:0-1788 GCA_963974955.1 uncultured Yeosuana sp.
TATTAGGTGTACCCGCTTCAAACTTATGGGGTAAAGGGGCGTACGTAGTTTTTTGAAAAGTGACTTCGGCAATCATCTCGCCACCACCTTGGTAAGGGGGTAGTTTGTTAAGCCATTCTTCTTTTCCATACAACATTCCAACACCAGTTGGGCCGCACATTTTATGTGCAGACGCCACGTAAAAATCAACATCCAACGCTTGAACATCTGGTTTTAAATGTGGACACGCTTGGGCTCCGTCTATTAAAACAGCCGCACCTAATTGATGGGCTTTTTCTATAATATATTCTATAGGATTGATGGTTCCCAAGGCATTGGAAACGTGATTTACAAAAACTAATTTGGTGTTTTTGGAAAGTAATTGATCATATTCGGACATGATTAATTCACCTTCTAAATTCATTGGAATTACTTTTAGAATAGCTCCGGTACGTTCACAAAGCATTTGCCAAGGCACTATATTGCTGTGATGTTCTAAAGCAGAGACCACAATTTCATCTCCTTTTTTTAAGATAGAAGCAAATCCGTTAGCTACTAAATTAATGCTATGTGTGGTGCCTGACGTGAATATAATTTCGTGCGAAAACGTTGCATTAAAATGTGTTTGAATTTTTTGTCTGGCTTGTTCGTATTTGTCTGTTGCCTCTTGACTCAACGTATGTACGCCTCGATGAATATTAGCATTGTAATTTGAATAATAATCTACAATAGCATTAATGACCTTTTGCGGTTTTTGTGAGGTTGCGGCATTATCAAAATACATCAATGGTTTACCATTGACTTTGCGAGAAAGAATGGGAAAATCTTTTCTTATGTGGTCTACGTTAAACATAGTTGTTTTTTAAAATAGCCCCGATAGTAGCGGCATCCTTTTATTTTTAATGATTTTTATGAATTGAAAATAAAAGATATAGCGGATAGCGGGAAATAGCTTCAAAATATATTACAAATCAAATCCTATATCAACCCCTAATTTATTGGCTATAATTTTAGTGATTCGTTGTTTTATTTCGGGAATTTTAACCGAGTTCAAGACATTATTGCTAAAAGCATACATGAGCAATGCTCTGGCCTCTTTTTCGGGAATACCTCTAGAACGTAAATAAAATAGGGCGCTTTCATCTAATTGTCCAATAGTACAACCATGTGAACACTTAACATCATCGGCAAAAATTTCTAGTTGGGGTTTGGTGTTTATGGTTGCCTTATCACTAATTAATATGTTTTTATTAGATTGAAAAGCATTGGTTTTTTGGGCTTTTTTATCAACCACTATTTTTCCATTAAAAACACCTGTGGCATTTTCGCCAAACACGCCTTTATAATCTTGATGACTTTCACAGTTTGGCTCGGTGTGATGGACTAGAGTATTATGGTCTACATGCTGTTTATCGCCTATAATGGTAATGCCTTTTAGGGTAGAATCAACACGCTCACCATGTTGATAAAAATTAAGATTGTTACGAGTTAATTTACCACCAAAAGAAAACGTGTGCACGGAACAGATGCTCTCCTGTTTTTGATTGATATAGGAATTATCGATTAATGAGGCGTTTAAATTATCGTTTTGCACTTTATAATAATCTACAATGGCGCGTTTGTTTACAAACAATTCTGTAACGCTATTTGTCAATACCGGATTGTCGGTTAAACTTTGGTGACGCTCAATAATCTGTAGATGGGAATTTTCATCGACTATAATTAAGTTACGTGGTTGTAACATGGTGGCTGACTCATTTCCTGTTGAAAAATGGATGATTTGAATTGGTTTTGCAACCATTTTATTTT
>CAXBHA010000760.1:0-1781 GCA_963974955.1 uncultured Yeosuana sp.
CTGTCTTTAGTGATTTTATTTAAAGATAACAGGTATTTACCAAAAGGTTTTTGAGAATTCCCCCCAGGAATCATGAGGTGACCTGGTGAGTAAAATGCAGGTTGTCTATCCAATATTTCCCAAGTTCCCAATTTCCATTTTACCACTTCAGAAGAAATGAAAAACGTAGTATACGCATTCCCCTTATCATCAAATTCTGTATGTAAAGGGCCTAGACCTGGTTGTTCAACAGTTCCTGCCAAAACATCTTCAAAGTTAAGTATAGGAATCCCATACGCTTCACCTGCAAACTTTTTGTTTTTAATGGCATCCAGCATTTTGGTAAAGGAATGGACAGTCACACTTGCAGCTAATTTACCACTGCCAACAATGTATTCTCCAGTTGGATCTACATCACATCCATGAGGTGATTTTGGTGTAGGTAAAAAATAGACAGCTCCAGGAACTTCAGAAGGATTTACCATAAGCACTTCCTTTTTCATTGTAGAAGTGGCACTGTGTGTTTTGTCATTGTACACATTATGCGCATAATTAGTAGGCATTTTTGTACCGCCACCATTATTTACATAGTCTTCAATTTTTTTCCAATTCACAGCAGCAATAAAATCTTTATCATTTTGTGATGCATTTACTTCTAAAAGCGAGTTAGCTTCTTCTGTATTATAGGTTGTAAAGAAGAACCAGCCATGAGATTTTCCTCTACCAGGATGTGCTTTGTCATAATCAAAACCAGGCATTAATAGTTGAAATTTTATTGACATTTCACCATTTTCCGGGTCAACTTTTATAAAAGAAAGGGTGCCTTTAAAGTTTCCTTTGTATTCTTTAATGGGCATATCCTTTTGAGGAACTGGAACCGAAAACCGTGTACCGGCAACAACGTATTCTGTATTGTCTGTCACGTAAGAAGAGCTGTGGTTTCCTGCGGTATTAGGAATTTCAATGATTTCGGTTGTTTCAAAGGTTGTTAAATCAATTTTTGCAATACGAGGGGTATTATTTTCATTAATAAACACCCAACGACCATCTAATACACCATTGGTCTGTGAAATATCTGGATGGTGGGCATCTCCCCAAGGAATTTCCCCAAATGATGTCATTAACATAGGTTTGGTTTCTTCATTGTAGCCGTAAGCCTTTTCAGCATCTTGGGAAAAAACAGGAATGACTTTAAATAAACGCCCTGATGGCAAGCCGTAAACCGATAATTGTCCACTAAATCCTCCAGATAAGAAGGCGTAAAATTCGTCGTGCTCGCCAGGAGCTACATAAACTTGTTCTGCGGCACTAGATGATAAAGCGCCTTTTGATTTTGAAGATTTTTGGTCGTTACAACTTGTAAAGGCCAGGGTCAAGACTAAAAATCCAATGGATAATTTATAAATAGTTTTCATTATAACTGTGTTTATTGTTTTAAATTAATTTCCAGGAAGCATTACTTTATCTATTACGTGCACTATTCCATTACCTGCAGGAATACTTGCTATAATTTTGGCACCACCTACGTAAACATCGTCGCCTTTTACTTCGACTTTTACATAGTCATTGTTGGCTTGCCCTAATTTTTTAAATTTTTTAAGGAAGTCTTTTGAATAATTTCCCGGTGTTACATGGTATTTTAAAATATTGGCTAATGCCTCTTTGTTTTCTGGCTTTAATAAATTTTCAACCGTTCCTTCAGGCAAAGCTGCAAAGGCTTCATTTGTTGGGGCAAATACCATTAAAGGCCCTGCGTTTACAAGCGAATTTTCCAATCCGGCAGCTTGTACCGCTGCAACAAG
>CAXBHA010000761.1:0-1780 GCA_963974955.1 uncultured Yeosuana sp.
GCATATCTCTATTATTTTATTGTTGAACATAACAAAAATAGTTAGTTTTGCTGAACTATTTTTATATTTATATAAATCGCAATTTTTGTGCCAAAAGACTAATATGAGCAAAAAACTTACAACTAGAACGGAAGATTATTCAAAATGGTATAATGAACTTGTGGTAAAGGCAGATATGGCCGAGAATTCGGCCGTTAGAGGTTGTATGGTAATAAAACCATACGGTTATGCTATTTGGGAAAAAATGCAAGCAGAATTGGATAAAATGTTTAAAGAAACAGGTCATCAAAACGCATATTTTCCATTATTCGTTCCAAAAAGTCTATTTGAGGCCGAAGAAAAAAATGCAGAAGGGTTTGCGAAAGAATGTGCCATAGTAACCCATTATCGATTACAAACAGATCCTGATAGACCAGGAAAATTGAGAGTTGATCCAGATGCTAAGCTAGAAGAAGAATTAATTGTAAGGCCAACAAGCGAAGCCATTATTTGGAATACCTATAAAAATTGGATTCAATCGTATCGTGATTTGCCTTTATTAATAAATCAATGGGCTAATGTTGTACGCTGGGAAATGCGTACCCGTTTGTTTTTGCGTACCGCAGAGTTTTTGTGGCAAGAAGGGCATACCGCGCATGAAACCAAAGCAGAAGCATTAGCAGAGGCAAAACTAATGAATAATGTGTATGCTACCTTTGCAGAGAATTTTATGGCTATTCCTGTAATACAAGGTGTTAAAACAGAAAGTGAGCGATTTGCCGGAGCAGAAGAAACCTATTGCATTGAGGCCTTAATGCAAGATGGAAAAGCATTGCAGGCGGGAACGTCTCATTTCCTTGGTCAAAACTTTGCCAAAGCTTTTGATGTTAAATTTGCAAATAAAGAAGGTAAGCAAGAGTATGTTTGGGCAACGTCTTGGGGTGTATCTACAAGATTGGTGGGCGCTTTAATTATGACCCATAGTGATGATAACGGACTTGTTTTGCCACCAAGTTTAGCACCAAACCAAGTTGTTATAGTTCCTATTTATAAAAGTGAGGACGATTTAAAAGCTATTTCAGAAATTGCTGATAATATAGTATCTAATCTAAGAGCCAAAGGTATTTCTGTGAAATATGATAACCGTACCACGCATAGACCTGGTGCTAAATTTGCACAACACGAATTACAAGGTGTGCCACTGCGAATTGCTATTGGACCAAAAGACTTGGCGAATAGGACGGTTGAAATAGCCAGACGTGACACATTGACCAAGGAGGTAATTGCGTTAAACGATCTAACTGCCACAGTAAAAAGATTATTAGATGAAATTCAAAAGAATTTATTCCATAAAGCAATGGTATATAGAGATTCTCATATAACTAAAGTAGATACGTTTGAAGAGTTTACTAATATTTTAGAAAGTAAAGGTGGATTTATTTCTGCCCATTGGGACGGAACGAATGAAACTGAATCAAAAATAAAAGAGCTTACAAAAGCGACAATTAGATGCATTCCATTGGATAATAAGGAAGAAGCAGGTATTTGTGTATATACAGGAATGCCATCAAAACGCCGAGTTTTGTTCGCAAAAGCCTATTAATTTATTTTTTTTAAAAAAATATTATCTAGCTATTGCGACATTTAAAAATAGTTGTATTTTTGCATCCGCAATGGAAACATTGAACGTTATTTGAAAAACACTGCAGGTTTACTATTTAAAAATTAAACAGATTGTGTTATAATCAAATGGCCCGTTCGTCTATCGGCTAGGACGCCAGGTTTTCATCCTGGTAAGAGG
>CAXBHA010000762.1:0-1780 GCA_963974955.1 uncultured Yeosuana sp.
CATGCCCGCATATAAAAAATCCTTTACTGGGACTTCTTTGTAATTTTGCCAAGGATATGGTACACCAATCTCTTCTTCTAAAAAATCAAACAGTTGTTTTGTGTATCGATACGTAGGTTCAAATTTTAAGTCCCGATAGTTATCAAGATCTGGATAATAATAAAGTTCTATAGGAATACCGCTTTTCGAAATTACTGTTTTTTTATTATATTTTCCAATTACCAAGGCTACTAAATAACTAGACATAGGCTCTTTCATGTCGTAATTCCAAGTAATTGTATTATCTCCTATTTCTTTATTTGTAAGCTCTCCGTTGGCTATTACTTGATAATCCTTATCAAAAGTGACGCTTAAATCAAACACCACTTTCTCATTCATATCATCAAAACTAGGCAACCAATTACTTGTGTATTTACCTTGACCTTGTGTCCAAACTTGTTTATTGCCCTCTTCAAAACCCCAATCAATAAAATACATGGCTTTCTTTGGACATACCTTGTAATTAAAGGAAATCGAATACACAGAATCTTTTTTAAAATTATGTTTAAGCACTAATTTTTTACCATCGTTTGAATAGGAAGCCATTTTATTTCCTAATAAAACATTTTTAAATGACATATTAACTGCATCTATATAAATAGAATCAATAGACTTTAAAATTTTAACTGAATAATTAACAACCCCAAAGACCTTTAAAGAATCTGGAGCTATACTTAATTGAACGGTTGCTGTTTTAAAGTCCACATACTCGGTTTGTTGTGCATATCCAGAAATATAAACCAATAAAACAGTACAAAGACTAATAAATTTCATACAATAAATATAGCAAAGGTTGGACCAAATTAATAATTATTGCGGTTATTCGTGACAAAAGAATTATTTTAGTTCCATGAATACCAATCTTCAAACCCCTATCGATTATTTAAAAGGCGTTGGCCCTAATCGCGCTGATTTATTACGTAAAGAATTGGGTATTCATACGTATCAAGATTTAATCAATTTATTCCCAAATAGATATATAGACAGAACGCAGTATTACAAAATAAATCAGTTACAACGCCATTCGGCCGATGTTCAGATAATTGGTAGTATTACCAGCATAAAAGATGTTGGAGAAGGCCGATCAAAACGCTTGGTAGCGACCTTTAAGGACGATACGGGAGCCATGGAATTAGTGTGGTTTAGAGGACATAAATGGATACGAGAAAGCTTAAAACTAAACAAGCTGTATGTTGTTTTTGGGAAAATAAATTGGTTTAATAACATCGGCAACATGCCACATCCAGAAATGGAACTTATTGAAGAGCATCAAAAAAATCTTCAATCAGCTATGCAACCAGTATACCCATCGACAGAAAAACTTTCAAATAAAGGCATAACAAATCGTGTGATTATAAAAATCATGCAACAATTGTTTTTAGAAACTAAGGGAAAATTTGTTGAAACGCTATCAAATGATTTACGAACCGAACTAAAACTCATAAATAAAAGTGAAGCACTTTTCAATGTCCATTTTCCAAAAAATCAAGAGCTATTGGCTAAGTCTCAATACCGATTAAAATTTGAAGAATTATTTTATATTCAGTTACAATTAATCATTAAAAACTTAATCCATAAATCAAAAATAAAGGGGTTTAAATTTAAGAAAGTAGGAGCGCTTTTTAATATCTTTTTTAAAGACCATTTACCCTTCGAATTAACAAACGCGCAAAAGCGCGTTTTAAAAGAAATTAGAGCAGATTTAGGTAGTAATGCACAGATGAATCGCTTATTGCAAGGT
>CAXBHA010000763.1:0-1780 GCA_963974955.1 uncultured Yeosuana sp.
GCTTTGTCGCTAACTACACAACAAGAATTTAGGGAAGCACTTATAAAGGAACGAAGGATAGAGCTGGCCTTTGAAAGCAAACGCTATTTTGATTTGAACAGATGGGGTATTTTAAGGGACAAGATCCAATTTCAAATGGATATAAAAGGAGAGCTTACATTTCCAAGCAACAGGTTGATCCAACATCCAATTACAGGAAAGTCATATTTTTTATATCCAATTCCGTTGGTGGAGTTTTCCAATAACGCCAATCTGCAAGAGCAGAATCCTGGGTATTGAATTAATATTTTAAAGACTTTACATGACTAAATTTTTATGCCGACGAGGGTTTCTAAATATTTTTAGGAACCTTTAGAGGCATATTTTATATCGACAGGGCAGGTCTTAAATTGTCTTGGTCGTGGAAGAAGTAGAGGAAGGAATTTAGGATGTTAGAACAATGCGTATGTATATTAAAATTTAGCCAATTGAATTATGACAATTAATAAAAGAAAAAAAAGTTTTTCAGGTCCATGGTCATTTTTTGTGGCCTGCCTATCAATGGCAGTTGTTTCTTGTGGTTCAAACCCCTCCAAAAAATCTTTGGAAGAGGAGGAGATGCAGGACAATCGTCCAAATATCGTCTATATTTTAGCCGATGACATGGGGTATGGCGATTTATCATCGCTTAACCCAAATTCTGGAATTCAAACGCCATTTATGGATAGGATTGTTGAACAGGGAATGTATTTTACTGATGCGCATTCCAATTCAGCAGTTTGCACTCCTACACGATATGGAATACTTACTGGTCGCTACGCATGGAGAAGTAGATTAAAAGAAGGGGTTTTGTGGGGCTATGATCCGCCATTAATTGAATCCGATCGTACCACAGTGGCCTCCTTTCTAAAAGATAATGGTTACAATACGGCCTGTATTGGCAAATGGCATTTGGGGCTGGGTTGGCAAGCAGAAGATTCTGAAAAGCCCATTGCAAAATATGAGTGGGACAAGGTCTTTGAAGAAGGGGCCGACAGCAATGTAGATTTTAGTAAAAAGGTAAGCGGCCCAAATACACTGGGTTTTAATTATTCTTATATTATTCCGTCTTCCCTGGATATGACACCGTACCTTTATTTGGAGAATGAAAAGGCAACCGAACTACCTACCGCTTACACCAAGGGTAAAAGTCAGGCCAAGGACGGAAGAGGAGTGTTTTGGAGACCAGGAGAAGTTGCTCCAAACTTCGACTTCAATAAGGTTATGGACCACCTTACTTTTAAGGCTACAACTTATATAGCTGAACAAGAAAAGGTAACAGAACCTTTCTTTCTTTATTTCCCGCTAACAGCTCCGCATACTCCTTGGCTACCAACAGAAGCGGTTAATGGAAAATCGAACGCAGGGCGTTATGGCGATTTTGTAACTCTTGTAGACAATACTGTAGGGGCCATTTTACAAGCTTTGGAGGAATCCGGAAAAGCCGAAAATACCTTAATTATTGTTACCTCAGACAACGGTTCTAATTGGACGGAGGAAGACAAGGCCGAATTTGAACATCGTGCCAATTATATTTACAGAGGCCAGAAGGCAGATATTTACGAAGGAGGACATCGTATCCCTTTTATTGCACGGTGGCCGGGAAAAATAAAACCAGGAAGTGTTTCTGATCAAGTATTGTGTACCACCGACTTATTGGCCACTTTATCAGGTATAGTGGGTAAGGATTTGCCAGCGGGAGCAGGAGAAGATAGTTACGATATGTTGCCGGCTTTTACAGGAGAGGCACAGGAGCAAATTC
>CAXBHA010000764.1:0-1779 GCA_963974955.1 uncultured Yeosuana sp.
TTGTAGCCTAAATTTTGTTAAATATGTTTTTTAAACGATATAATATGCGTTTTACAGATTATTTACTTATCTTTGCGACACTAATAAACCCAAATCTATGATTTCAATACTTACTTTTTCCATTGTGGTATTGGTAGCAATTAACTTTTTACTTTTGAAATTTAGCTGTAACAAAACAGCCTCAATTAAAAAAGAAATTAAACGACCTATTTATTGCCAAACCAAAGGCCTCTGTTTGCACTTAATGGAGACGGGTGACCACTTTTTAATACAACATGCTTTTTGCTATCAATTAAATTAGCCTTTTGTTTAGCATAATTACCCCACAACATGAAAATAACACGGTTTTTATGATCACTGATTGTTTTTATAACAGTATCTGTAAATTCTTCCCATCCTTTTTTTTGATGACTTCCTGCTTGATGAGCCCTTACAGTTAACGTGGCATTCAAAAGTAAAACACCTTGATCTGCCCAGTGTGTTAAATTTCCGCTTTTTGGATATGGAATACCTAAATCTTGTTCAATTTCCTTAAAAATATTCACTAAAGATGGTGGATGTTTTATGCCTTCGTTTACAGAAAAGCATAGCCCATGTGCTTGCCCTTCATCATGATATGGGTCTTGACCAAGAAGTACCACTTTTAGGTCATTAAATTGGCAATGACTAAACGCATTAAAAATTTGATTTCCTGGCGGAAAACATTGATGCGTTGCATATTCATCTCTAACAAAACTCGCCAAACTTTTAAAATAAGACTTTTCAAATTCCGCCTGTAATTGGTTATTCCAACTTTCATGTATTTTGACCTTCATTGTATTCAATAAAAAACATTCTAAATTACTATTGCATTTTAATTAAACTAAAATTCTAACCATTAATTCTTTTAGTAAATCTCCTTGCGGTACAGCATTTGAGCCAACACCTTTACTTTTAACATCAAATTCTCTTAACGTAGAAACTACGGCACTGACTTTTTTCATAGGAAAATTTCTGGCCGCTTGTATATATTCATTTACAAAATAGGGGTTGATTTTCAACACAGAAGCCACATTACGAGGCGATCTGTCATTAAGACCATGAAATTGAAGTAATTGTGAGAAAAAATTAAATAGCAAAGACACCGTTACAACCATAGGATTGTCTTTTGGGTTTTCAGAAAAATAATTAATAATCTGATGCGCTTTTACAATATTGCGTTCTCCGATTGCTTTCCGGAGCTCAAAATTGTTGTAATCTTTGCTTATTCCTATGTTTTCCTCAATGTGTGCCGGTGTAATTTGAGTGCCCTTTGGTAAAATAATTTGAAGTTTTTCAAGCTCGTTATTGATTTTACTTAAATCGGTTCCTAAAAATTCAACCAACATTTGCGAGGCTTTTGGTGATATGGTATAATTTTTTAAAGTCAAAACCCTGCGAATCCATTCGGCTACTTGGTTTTCGTACAATTTTTTACTTTCGTATACAATACCTATTTTATTGATTGCCTTATATAATGATTTGCGTTTATCAATTTTTTTATATTTATAATTAAGTACTAATACCGTTGAAACTTGAGGGTTTTCAGCGTAAGAAACCAACTTTTCAATCGTTCTGGACAAGTCCTGGGCTTCTTTGACTATTACCACTTGCCGTTCGGACATCATGGGATACCGTTTGGCATTTTCTTCAATATCATCAACAGTGATGTCACGACCATACAGCACAATTTGGTTGAACCCTTTTTCCTCTTCCGAAAGCACATTTTCTTCAATAAAATCTGAAATCCTATCGATATAA
>CAXBHA010000765.1:0-1775 GCA_963974955.1 uncultured Yeosuana sp.
GTTTCATTATCTAAATCTCTATTTGACGTTGATATTTCCAAACTAGTCACGCCAAATGGAGATTTAGATAATGAAACATTTAATGTGGCCTATATTTTAAATGACAAAATAGATGATCTCAGCGCTTGTAATATTAAAGTTATTGTTAGCATTTTTAACCGTTGGGGAACCAAAGTGTTCGAATCTAAAAACTACAATAATGAATGGACTGGAACTAACCCCTCACTCACCATAGGAAGTGAAGATAAGTTACCCACAGGAACCTATTATTATGTTGTAGAATTAATTAATAGCGGTTTAAAGCCAATTCAAGGATTTATTTATTTAGGCACCGACCAATAAAACCACAATGCATATAAATAAAAAAATATACCATTTAATATTAATGCTTATATGTCCCCTGCTGAGTTATTCTCAACAATTGCCCCATTTCACACAGTATATGTTTAACACCATTTCTATTAATCCTGCCTATGCAGGTAGTAGAGAGAAATTAAACGTATCCTTTCTAAATAGAAACCAATGGGTAGGAATTACTGGCGCTCCGGTAACACAAACCTTTGCAATGCACTCTGGCGTAACGAATACACAATTGGGTATTGGCTTATCAATAATCAATGATAAATTGGGTTATGAAAATACGTTTTATGCCTTTAGTGATTTGTCCTACTCTATTAATGTTATTGATGATTATTGGTTGTCTTTTGGGCTAAAAGCCGGTTTTAGCAAATACGGATTAGATCCAGCGTTACTAATGGAAAATGACAGCTATTTAGATGCTATTTTCAATAAACTAAAACCAAACTTCGGTGCTGGTATTTATTTACGTTCAGATAAGTTTTTTGTCGGTCTTTCATCGCCCAAAATTATAAGCCACACGAACAATACAGACATCGTTTATACCGCTATTGAAAGAGCGAGTTATTACCTTATGGGAGGTTATTTATTAGAGTTTTCACCTAGTTTAGTGTTCAAGCCAACCGCTGTAATAAAATATACCAAAGGAGCACCAACATCTGTTGATATTACCGGTAATTTTTTAATTAAAGATAATTTGTGGTTAGGGGCTGCTTATCGATTTGGAGATGCTTTTGGTGCCTATGTTAGTATCTTGGCAGCAGAAGATCTTAGAATAGGATATTCTTATGAGTTTATTACTTCCGATTTAAATCCTTATACTTCTGGGTCTCATGAGATTTTTATTAGTTACGAATTTCAACTATTAAGACCTTCGTGCAATTGTGCCAGTAAATTTTAGCCCTTTAAATCCCTTGGGAATAGCGTTTTAATGGTTTTTCCTTGTTTAATATCCTTCCAATTATCAATTTCAAATTCAATTGCCACAACACCACAGGTTGGCACATTATCTATATATTTATGTCCGTAACTATTCACAATTGAGGTGATGGCATTGTTATGTCCAAAAATCAGTAATTCGCTAATGGAATTTTCAGTGTTTTTTATCACGTGTAACACGTTTTTACCTGAAAAATCATATAAGCTATGGTTTAAATTAACGGTTTTCCCATTAATATTAAGATTCTCTATAAATATATGAGCCGTTGTTTTAGCCCGTAACGCGTCGCTTGATAAAACAATATCTGGATTAAGTTGGCCAATTAATTCTTTTGAAACAAGTTGGGCATCCTTAAGCCCTCTTGTACTGAGAGGTCTTTCATGATCTGAAACATTATAGTCCCACGAAGATTTGGCATGTCTTATTAAAAAAAGTCTTTTCATACGTTTATATTTATTTGTTTTTTATAGGTCATACT
>CAXBHA010000766.1:0-1771 GCA_963974955.1 uncultured Yeosuana sp.
ACCTCTTTACCAATAAAGGACAATTCATTTTGGCATCCCAAATAGTGTTTAAACCCAGCTATCATCTTGAATATTAAAGATTCCCATCTTGCCTTATTTATTTTGTTCATGCTATTTATAAATAGTGCATCGGCCCAAAGTACGTATCAGATCGGATTGTTGCCATCAATAAATCTAAATTATAAATTACTGATTGGGATTATTTGAATTTCAAATTAAACGAAAAAACAAATGAAACATTTATTTCCAATAGTTTAATCTTTTAAGAGTATAATGATTAAATGAATGTTACATCTAAATTAAAAACAATATAAAAAACAGATGAAATTAAGCAAACAAGACATACTTAATGCGTTAGAAACCATTTCAGTTCCTGGAGAAGGTGGTAATATGGTAGAAACCGGGGCGGTAAAAAACGTGATGACATTTGGGGATGAGGTTATTGTGGATATTACCATTACTAACCCAAGTTTACAGGCAAAAAAACGTACAGAAGTGGATATCCTTAAGACTATTCACGACAAGGTGTATGAAAAGGCCAAAATTACGGTTAATGTAAAAGTTGATGCCCCTGAAAAACCAAAAGTCAATGTGATTAAAGGAAACACAATTCCTGGAGTCCAGAATATTATTGCAATTGCTTCTGGCAAAGGTGGTGTTGGAAAATCTACAGTTACCGCAAACTTGGCAGTGGCCTTACAAAAAATGGGTTTTAAAGTTGGTATTTTAGATGCTGATATTTATGGGCCATCCATTCCTATTATGTTTAATGTGGAGAAAGAACGTCCGTTAGCTATGGAAATTAATGGAAAATCTAAAATGAAGCCTATTGAGAGCTATGGTGTTAAAGTGCTTTCTATAGGGTTTTTTACGCAACCAGATCAGGCTGTTGTATGGCGTGGACCTATGGCCGCAAAAGCCCTAAACCAAATGATATTTGATGCGCACTGGGGGGAGATTGACTTTTTATTGATTGATTTACCGCCAGGAACAGGAGACATTCATTTGAGCATTATGCAATCACTGCCAATTACGGGAGCAGTTATTGTAAGTACGCCTCAAGTGGTGGCTTTGGCCGATGCGAAAAAAGGCGTAGCGATGTTTCAACAAGAAAGTATTGATGTGCCCGTATTAGGAATTATAGAGAACATGGCTTACTTTACACCTAGTGAATTGCCAAATTATAAATATTATATTTTTGGTAAAGATGGGGCAAAAAACTTAGCGGAGGATTTAGGAATTCCATTTTTAGGGGGTTTGCCGTTAGTACAAAGCATTCGTGAATCTGGGGATGTTGGAAGTCCAGCTGCTTTACAGGTTGATACCCCTTTAGCAGAAGCCTTTAAAGAAATAACACAAAATGTTGTTAAAGAACTTGTCAGCAGAAATGAAAAATTACCACCAACTGAAGCAATAAAAATAACGACTATGGCTGGATGTTCAGCCGTAAAAAAATAGTACATGACAGCAGAAGAATTAAGGTTGAATATTGAAAAAGCATTAGACGAAATCCGTCCCTTTTTACAAAGCGACGGTGGTGATATTTCATTGCTTTCCATTGAAGATGAGAAGCATGTGAAAGTTCAGTTGACAGGAGCATGCGTAGGCTGCAGTGTTAACCAAATGACCTTAAAATCTGGTGTGGAAATGACCATAAAAAAATATGCGCCACAAATAGAAAGTGTGACAAATATTCAAAAAGGTTGATAACAGTATAAGAGGCTGTCTTAAAAGTGTCATTCTGAATAAAAATGAAGAATCCATTGAAAAT
>CAXBHA010000767.1:0-1769 GCA_963974955.1 uncultured Yeosuana sp.
TGCCCATCAAATGGTCCGTTAAAAAGCGCAGGCCCATGATAAGGGTCATCATTTCTGCTCCAAACGGAATCGATTCCATTTCCTTTTCAGTAATCTGCCCGGCCAATACGGTATAAAAGCCCTCAAGCAACCCTTCATATTTAACCATGTCCACATGAATGTTGCCCCAATCCAATGAAGACTCATCTCTGGTACAAGCAACGGTACGGGCAAGGTCCCCGAAATCATAAAATACAAAGCCTGCCATGATGGTGTCCAGATCGATTACTGCATTGACCTTCTTAAGGTCTTCACTGAAGATGAGGTTGTTGATTTTAGTGTCATTATGAGTAGCCCTAAGTGGCAACTGATCACGATAAATTCTAAACTGCTTCAATAACTCCTTTCTGGCCTCATAATAAACGATCATCTCCTCCGTTTCCTTGTCAATTTTAATGGCAGGGTTTTTTAAGGCTTTGTCAAATTGCTCATAGCGCCATTCTAAATTATGAAAATCTTGAATGGTATCTTGGAGCTTGCCGGGGTCTGTTTTAGAAAATACTTTGACAAAGTAAGCAAAAGCTTCCGCAGCGATTTCTGCTTGTTCTTTTTGTTCTATATCATCTCTGGTGAGCCCTGTTACGAAAGGGAAAAGCCGGTATTGCCCACCGTCCAATGTAGTAAATAATTTACCTTTCCGGTTGGGAATAGGTAAAGGCAACACAAAAGGAAGTTTAGCTGGGTCAAAATTTTCCAAAAGATAGCCGAGGTTATTTGAAATTCGCTCGGGGTATTTAAAAACAGTGTCGTTAAATTCTTGTAAAATATAGGATTTGTTGGGGCCATCCACTTTATAAGTCTTATGAATGTGACCCGAACCGAATCTATTGGCTACCATTTGGCCTTCGTCTAACGCGTAAGCAGATTTTAAGGCATCTAATATTGTTTCTTTCATAATTATAATTCAAAAACCCTATAAGGTTAATTATTTTGACACTTTTGGCATTTTCAAATAGTAAATTTACGATACTTTTAAATATATGTTATTGAAAGAGTTTATATTTACTTTTGAAGACATTGCAAACACTTTAAAATGAGTGCTCAGGCTTGGTTCCACAAATATTTAAAGGAATTAATTAAAATAATTGAAAAAGTTTTATTTATTTAGAAAAATTTTCTTCTTACTTGGGAGATAAAAATTATTACATCGTCATCATTTGTAGAAAAAATATACCATAAATAAGTCACCATGAATATTTCAATCCTTGATTGGGCCATCATTATTTCATTTTTTGTTATCTCTATGTTAATAGGAGTTTTTGCCTCTAAAACAGCAGGTAAGAACGCTAAAGAATTCTTCCTTTCCGGAAGGAATATGCCATGGTGGCTTTTAGGTGTCAGTATGGTTGCCACCACTTTTTCTGCAGATACGCCAAACTTAGTAACAGATATTGTAAGAAAAAATGGCGTTTCCGGCAACTGGGTGTGGTGGGCTTTCTTGTTGACAGGAATGTTGACAGTTTTTGTCTATGCCAAACTGTGGAGACGTTCTGAGGTGACCACCGATCTGGAATTTTATGAATTGAGGTATGGTGGAAAAGGTGCTGCTTTTTTAAGAGCGTTTAGGGCCTTGTATTTGGGAGTCTTTTTCAATGTTGTAATCATGGCGACAGTTTCTTTGGCTGCGATTAAGATCTTCGGGGTAATGCTTGGTCTTAGTTCTTGGGAGACGCTTTTAATTGTTTCTGTTGTAACTGTATTTTATAGTTCATTGGGCGGTTTGAAAGGAG
>CAXBHA010000768.1:0-1768 GCA_963974955.1 uncultured Yeosuana sp.
TGAATGAATACGGACATTCATTTTTTTTTCTTACAAAGTCAAATTTGTGATTTTCTTAAATGGCATATTAAAAATAATCAAAGGTTAAAAATTTGATTTTTAATAAGAATTAATTTAATCTTTATATTTAAATTACATATTTTAGTATAAATCATAAATAGTATTATAATATGTAATCATTTAACTGTTTTATGTTTCAAATTATATATGATATAAAATAAAACAGTGATATTATGTGTGGAATTGTATGTGCATTTGATTTAAAACAGAAATCAGAAGATTTAAGGCCGCAGTTATTGGAAATGTCTAAAAGAATTCGTCATCGTGGACCAGATTGGAGTGGAATTTATAGTAACGATAAAGCCATATTGGCTCATGAGCGTTTGGCAATTGTTGATCCTGCATCTGGAAAACAACCACTTTTTAGTGAAGACAAAAAACTAATATTGGCCGCCAACGGTGAAATATATAATCACCGTGAATTACGTAAGCAATTTACTGGCAAATATAACTTTCAAACCGAAAGTGATTGTGAGGTTATTTTGGCTTTATATCAAGAAAAAGGAGTTCATTTTATTGATGAAATGAATGGGATATTTGGGTTTGCTATTTATGATGTCGAAAAAGATCAATATTTTATCGCTCGCGATCATATGGGAATTATTCCTTTATATATTGGTTGGGATGAAAACGGAACCTTTTATGTGGCTTCAGAATTGAAAGCACTCGAAGGCGTCTGCACTAAAATTCAATTATTCCCTCCTGGACATTACATGTCTAGTACCGATGGCAAATTTGTAAAATGGTACACTAGAGAATGGACAGAATATGAAGCCGTGAAGGATAATGAAACAAGTATTAAAGCAATTAAAGAGGCTTTAGAAGCTGCTGTGCATAGACAGTTAATGAGCGATGTGCCTTATGGAGTTTTGTTATCGGGTGGTTTGGATTCTTCGGTAACATCGGCTATTGCTAAAAAATACGCAGAAAAAAGAATAGAATCTGACGATACACAAGCTGCTTGGTGGCCTCAATTACATTCATTTTCTGTTGGTTTGGAAGGGTCTCCAGATTTGGCAGCGGCCCGAAAAGTTGCCGATCATATTGGCACTATACATCATGAAATAAAATTCACCATTCAAGAAGGATTGGATGCTATTAAGGATGTGGTTTATAATCTAGAAACTTATGATGTCACCACTATTAGAGCCTCGACGCCAATGTATCTTATGGCTCGAGTAATTAAATCTATGGGAATTAAAATGGTATTATCTGGAGAAGGCGCCGATGAATTGTTTGGCGGCTATTTGTATTTTCATAAAGCACCAAATGCAAAAGAGTTTCATGAGGAAACAGTTCGTAAATTAAGCAAACTTCATATGTACGATTGTTTACGCGCTAACAAAAGTTTAGCCGCTTGGGGTATTGAAGGACGTGTGCCGTTTTTAGATAAAGAATTTATGGATGTTGCCATGCGTATTAATCCACAAGACAAAATGATTAATGGCGAGCGTATGGAAAAATGGGTGGTTAGAAAAGCCTTTGAAGATATGTTACCGGCAAGCGTTGCATGGCGACAGAAGGAACAATTTAGTGACGGTGTTGGCTATAGTTGGATTGATACGTTGAAAGCGTTGGTTGCAACTGAAATAAGTGATGAACAATTGGCTAATGCTCAATATAAGTTTCCATTGCAAACACCAACATCAAAGGAAGAATTTTACTACCGATCTATTTTTGCAGATCATTTCCCTAGTGATGCCGCAGC
>CAXBHA010000769.1:0-1761 GCA_963974955.1 uncultured Yeosuana sp.
TCTGGGGGAGTGTCGGTATTTTTTTCTACTGTACCACCTGCTAAACCAGAAGTTAATGAGTTATCAACTAAGGGTGGTCTTAGTTTACTGTACAGATAACGGTATACTGGTTGATTGCTGTTCTTTCTATGTAGGTCAAACCATTTCCACGTACTGTAAGATATAAACCGGTCAGAAGCTAATGCCGTTGCTGATAATTCTATTTCTTTTTCCGAACCATGAGGGTATAACTCCAGTACTTGCTTATATTCTTTTGGATAAGCTTCTTTCACCTTATTTACATAATTCTCATTAGAGTAAGGTCCTTGTGTAAATGCCATACCTGGAATCTCTGCCGAATTCCATCCTAATAAAAGAGGAACCATTGCTTGTTCTTTACTTTCAAAAATTTCAGGAAGTGTTTTTGGTAGAAAATAACCGTCTAATACTGCTGGAAAACCAAATCGTTTAGATTCATTATATATCTCATAAATCGCTCTGGTACTCAATTTACGTAATGCTGCAATTGATGGGTAACCCGCATTTTTAGCAAATTCCACACCCATATTTTCCGCATCTTTCAACGGAATAGGTGACATGGTAGGGTTGATGCCAGCGCCACTTTCACCTATAGCACCTGCAATTAAATCTTTAGATAATGGAGATGCCATTTGTTGACTTGTGCCAATGGAACCTGCAGATTCTCCTGCAATGGTTACTCTTTTAGGATTTCCACCAAAAGCTGCAATGTTCTTACTAACCCATTTTAATGCCGCATTCTGGTCTAATAAGCCATAATTTCCAGATGCGTTGTATGAGGCTTCTGCACTTAATTCTGGGTGGGCAAAAAAACCAAAAATGTTCAATCGATTGTTGGTCGTTACTACAACGATACCTTCTTTGGCCATACTTTCTCCATCATATCTTGGTTCAGAGGCATCACCAGCAACATTACCACCGCCAAAAAAATATACAAGTACTGGCAAATCTTTAGTGATGCGGTTGGCAGGTGTCCAAACATTTAAATAAAGACAATCTTCGCTAACACCGTTAGATCTAGATTTCATGTCACCAAATACCATGGTTTGCATGGGTCGTGGTCCAAATTTTTTTGTTTCTTTTATACCTTCCCAATTTTTAACAGGTTGCGGAGCCTTCCATCTTAAATCTCCTATGGGAGGCTGGGCAAACGGAATTCCAAAATAACGTTGTATTCCAGAATGCGTATCGTAATTTCCTTCAATAGTTCCGTTTTCAATAGTTACTTGAACAGGGAAAGAATTGGTTTCTTGTGCTACCGTGTTTATACTTATGATTAAAAGGGTAAAGCATAAAATCTGAAAATTTTTCATATCAGTGTAAGTTTTATTGTCTCAGTTTGTAACAATAATACATTTATTATTTTAAATATATGATAACCTGATAATTAAAATCAGTTTTATTACTGAACCATTAATGCTAGAACGAGGTTATATTTCTTGACAATTAGTTTTGAACGACTAGTGAGAATGTATGGAAGTATGATTATCTTCTGATTAATTTTACTAATTATGAAATCACTAGTATTTAGTTTCTTTTTCACTCTTTCCCTCGTTGGATTTTCTCAACATGACGGACTTTCAGAATTAAATTCATTGGTAAAACCACGTATGCGGGTAATAATTGATAATGATTTAGGTGGTGATCCAGACGGACTGTTTCAATTGGCACACCATTTAATGTCTCCGTCTGTTGAAATTAGGGGTGTAATTGCATCTCATTTGTATGAGCAAGGTTTTGGAG
>CAXBHA010000770.1:0-1761 GCA_963974955.1 uncultured Yeosuana sp.
CTTATAAGATACTAGACTTGTATTAAAACCTATTTTGATGAAACATTAATATCAATTAATATTTTAGCTTTTTATATTTGAGATTCTTATAAAACCCAAAAAAAAGAATCAGGGGTTGGGTTCTCCCATATCGTAAAGCCATAAAAAATTCAAAACATCCTTCAAATGTAAAGGGATTACGAATTCACTCCGTGGTCCCTTTACATCAAGAAAGTTTTTAAGTTTTATTTTAAGGCAATGGCTAATTATAGTTAAAAATTTAAATACCATCCAAACTTAAACCATGTCCTATGCCTCAAGTCAGGATCAAAAAATCGATCTGTTCTATAGTCAATCCCCGCTTGAAATTTCTGGCTTCCTTTAGAAAGATGTCCCAATGATGCAACTGCTCGATTTTCGAGCCCACTCACTCTAGCCTGATAGCTATAAAGGACCTCATCACTAAAGACCAAATAAAATTCTCCCGGATCTAAACTTTTTCCTTCTATTGGGATTTCGAAAGAAATTCTATACCTCACCCGGTAGTCATTTTTTTCAAAAGGAGAATAGGTCTGGTCAAAACGTACTCTATGCCCAATTTTATAATTTCTAGGCAATTGAAGTATGGATATTTGCTGGATTGTCCTATGGCTATTGTCTCCTCTGCTATCTACACGGTACTGATAGCCGGCAGCAATATCAATAAACGGATTAACCTTTGTGCCCAAGAACCCTTGAAAATCAGTCAAGTTATGAAAATACCCAACATCAAGATCCTTTCCTTCAAACTTTTCGGCCATACCATGTTGGCTCTCTATTTTACCAATAATTTTTAATTTTTCTGTCGCTTTAAAACCCACCTGAAATTCAGGGAAAAATCCAAATAAACGGACGGTTCCTTGGGCCATTATTTGTACCGGAAGTAATAGAAATAAAATAAGTAATAGTTTTTGCATTAAAAGAATAGATTATTAGAAGGTGCCAGAACGATTTCTCTTTTCATTAAAAGTTCACCCTCCTTATCAAACAATCCTTCCCATAATTTTTTTTCACTAGATGTTTTACCATAGAATTCCACTTCATATTTAATTTCAACTGCATCGGATTTTTTAGAAACTATCCAATTTTTAAGATTTTCGTCACTTCCGGTATATTGAATTTGAATCTTTCGTATTTTAGTTTTCAAAAATTGTTCCGAAAAATATTTTGAAATATTCTGTTTTACCTCTACTGGAAGTTTCCTCCAATGTACTATTACTTCAATATCCTCTAAGGTACCATCTTTACTAAACTCTACACTGTACTTTTTTTTCTTTTGGTGAAATTTAGCTTCATAACTATGGCTTTCTGCTGAAGTTTCAAAGTACCATTTCAACTTTTTTTTCTGATCAAACACTTCTTCCACCCAAGAAACCGATTTAAAGGGAACTTCGCTACTCAAGACCTTGCTTTCCTTTTCAATCTTCACCTGAGCATTGGAAATTAACGGAAACATGCACATGAACCAAACAACACAATTTAATTTTACCATTTTTACCGGATTTACTGACTATCAGATTTTTAAAGTTTTTACTCAAAGTAAAAACCTTAAATCACCAATAGAGGCCAGTCATTTAAATGATGAAATTGTTAAATAATTATTAAGTCCAGCCTATAATATTTAAATCCTGAATGGAATTATTGATGGGATTTAAAAATTTCACCCTAACAATAAATGCTGAAATAGGCCAAACCTAGTCCTTAATAAATTCAAATGGCCTGATTCTAAGTAAACACATTAGA
>CAXBHA010000771.1:0-1761 GCA_963974955.1 uncultured Yeosuana sp.
TAAAATAGATATAAAGTAACTTGTTACCTTATACAATTGTTGGCAAACATTTTGAAAAATCTATTTTTTAACCTTTGTATTTGACTTTTTAGAAGAACTATTTTTGGGAATTAAATCATCCATATCAAACAATGGTAAACAAATATTAATTGGTAGACTAGCTATTTTATATGCTAACATACCACGAGTAGCTCCAATTGCTGTATTCAAAAACACAGTCATTAACTCATCATTTATAAATATTTCTTTATCTCCATCTATAAATTTGATATCCTCATCTGAAAAATTATTGACATTAAAAGATGTACTGGTCTCTAATTTCAGAAACTCTTTTGGCTTAACTGCATGCAGAGAATGGAATTGTACTATAATCAAAATGATAATTGTATTTTTCTTGAAATCACCTTTAACAGCAAATCCTAACTTAATTTCTACTTTTTCATCGTCAAAGTTCTTAACTAACTCATCATTTACTTTGTTAAAGAAAGAAATTTCTTTTATCTCTTGAATTTTAATACCTAAACCTGTAGCTTCTTTATTCATTAGTTAACAATCAGCAATTACCGTATTTCTATAATTTGGAGAATACTTTTTCAAATGAGATGATTCTCTTAAAGGAATGTAGTGCCTAGGGGTATATGTGTGTTCAGTATTAATGAAAACCACACTAACCTTTTCGCCCTTACTTATGTTTTCTTCATTAACTATTTCAAGCAACTTATCTCCTAGAACTTCTTCAATTCTTGCTATAGTTTTTAAAGTAAAATTGTGAGAACCTGACATCCATTTACTAATTTCAGATTCATTTTTACCCAAAGCTTTTGCTAAGTCCTTTTGTTCCATAGACTTTTGGTCCAAAAGAAATTGAATTCTATGAGATAAATCAAATGTATAGTCAACAAAAATGTCAACATATTTTGAACGATACTTACGTATTTTGTTTAATATCCTATTTTTTTTCATTCTTTAAAGTAAAATTTCAAATTGCCCATTAATTCCTTTCTAAAGACAATTGTCTGTCCGTTTTTTATCCTGGCACCTATAAAACGGTCAATTTGCTTTAATGTTTCAACACATTCATTTAAAAAAGGGTCTTCATTGTAAGTTTTTGTCTTTTTAAGACCGCCATTTCCAAGAATAACTATTTTTTCATTAAGCCTTATCGCATACAGTCTTAGATTAGTGCTTGAAAGATATTCTGGTAAAGCAGCAACTTTATCTGATTTTGTACCAGCATGCCTAAAATGCCTTAATTCTGCGCCATTCTCACCTATTTTATCTAATAATTTGGATAATATTTCAACATCTTCATCCAACTCTTCATTGTCCAAAACTTTATCGAAAAACAAATCTGCCTCAGACAATTCATTATCAGAATATCTGATTGAGTAGAAATTGACTTCAGAATGCTCTTCAAATAATTCAACAATTATCTCTCGGTTGGAATTCACTTTTAAGTTAAGTACAATATTAAACTATTCAGTCATGATTACAAATATTATTAAAAAAAACTTAACTTTTAAGTGAATACATCTAAAATCCTCAAAAAGCTATAGAATAAAAACGTTTGCCAACAATGCCTAAACGTAATGCGGGTTTTTGGGCTAAAACGAAAGGTCTGTGCATATTTATGAAGTCGCTAAATCTTATGGATTTAGCTTTGGAACAAAAAAACTAAAACTAAACAATAAGCTTTAGCTTCGTGCGTAGACGGAAACGAAAAGTTTCCTTGCCCCCGCACTACGCTTAGCCCTACCGTTA